>CAZQKO010000009.1:0-19667 GCA_964593945.1 uncultured Pirellulales bacterium
ATCACGCAATTTTATCAAAGTGATGTTCCCATGCGCCATTCCGTGCCCGTCTGCCGGGCGCTTGTCTTCAAGCATATCCTGGAGAACAAGACAATATGTATCAACGATGGAGAGCTTATCGTAGGCGAACGAGGTCCTGCTCCCAAAGCAACACCAACGTATCCTGAGCTGTGCTGCCATGATTTGGAAGACCTGCACATACTCAGTACTCGCCAGAAGACTTCTTTTGATGTTAGTGATGAGGTGAAGCAAGTTTACGAAGAAAAGATTATCCCGTTCTGGTCCGGTAAAACAATTCGAGACAAAGTCTTCCAGGCAATGAGCCAGGACTGGCATCGAGCGTTCAATGCAGGCGTTTTTACCGAGTTTATGGAACAGCGGGCACCGGGACATGCTATTCTTGATGATAAAATTTACCACAAGGGTATGGCAGATTTCAAAGAGACCATTTCAGAAAATAGAAAGAAGCTGGACTACCTTAATGACCCGTGCGCATACGAGAAAGACCAGGAGTATCAGGCAATGCTAATTGTCGCTGATGCTGTGATTACATTTGCCAGGCGATATGCGGATAAGGCACGCCAGCTGGCTGAGGTTGAAAGTGATTCTGGTCGCCGCGAGGAACTAAAGCACATTGCGGAAATCTGTTCGCATGTGCCGGCCCATGCACCTCGTGATTTCTGGGAAGCTCTGCAAGCATATTGGTTTGTTCACCTGTCCGTGATCACAGAGCTGAACACGTGGGACTCATTCAATCCGGGTCGGCTCGACCAGCATCTGTATCCCTTTTATAAAAAGGGTATAGAAGAAGGGACACTGACGCAGGAAAAAGCCAAGGAGCTGTTACAGTGCTTCTGGATCAAGTTCAATAATCAGCCTGCACCGCCGAAGGTCGGTGTCACCGAGGAGCAAAGCGGCACGTATACAGATTTTGCCCTGATCAATATCGGCGGACTGACGCCGGACGGCGCAGATGCTGTTAATGAAGTCTCGTACTTGCTCTTGGATGTTGTCCAAGAGATGCGATTGATTCAGCCAAGTGCCTGCATCCAGATTAGCTCGAAAAATCCGGACCATTTTCTTAAGCGAGCGTGCCAGGTTATTCGGACCGGCTTCGGCCAGCCGTCGGTATTTAATACCGATGTTATTATTAAGGAAATGCTGCAGGACGGCAAAAGCATCAAAGATGCCCGCTGTGGAGGTCCCAGCGGTTGCGTTACGATCAGCGCTTTTGGCAAAGAGAGCTGCACGCTAACGGGCTACATAAACTGGCCCAAGATATTTGAACTGGCTTGCTTCGGCGGTGTGGATCAAAACAGCGGTGAGCAAATCGGACCACAGACCGGCGATGCTCGCCGGTTCTGCTCCTACGAAGAATTTATGGAAGCTTACAAAACGCAGCTTAGATACTTCGTTGACCTCAAGATTCGCGGCAATAACGTTATTGAGCGGCTGTTCGCTAATTTTCTGCCGGCTCCTTTTATGTCTATACTTATGGATGACTGCATTGCTCGCGGATTGGATTATCATAATGGCGGACCTCGATACAATCCCACATATATTCAAGGCGTAGGAATTGGCACATTGACCGATTCACTAACTGCTGTTAAATACCAGGTCTTTGATAAGTCCGGCGGCTGCCGGATCTCTATGGACGAATTACTGTCGGCTATGCAGGCCAACTTTGAAGGATATGAAAAGCTGCGGCACGAACTCACTTTTCATACACCCAAATACGGCAACGACGACGAGTACGCTGATGGCTTGGCCGAGGAAGTCTTTAACGCCTACTACGAAGTTCTGAACGGTCGTCCGAATACAAAGGGTGGAAAATACAGAGTCAATCTCCTTCCGACGACAGTACATATTTACTTCGGTTCGGTGATAGGCGCTCTACCCAACGGCAGAAAAGCAGGCGAGCCGGTTTCTGATGGGATATCCCCAACGCAGGGAGCTGACACCAAAGGTCCGACAGCGGTAATCAAATCAGCGGCCCACATCGACCACGCACGCACAGGCGGCACGCTTTTGAATATGAAGTTCAATCCGCAGGTGCTCTCTGGCGATGATGGGATTGAGAAGCTCGCGCATCTAATCCGGGCATACTTTCGGCTTGATGGTCATCACATTCAGTTCAATGTTATTACCGCTGATATGCTACGCAAAGCCCAAGAGAATCCCGGCCAGCACCGCGACCTGATTGTAAGAGTAGCAGGCTATAGTGATTACTTCGTTGATGTGGGTCACCAGTTGCAGGATGAAATTATAGCCAGGACAGAGCAACAGGCTTTTTAGAACATAACCCCCAGTAAAACTAGGGGCTAAATATTTAGCCTGCGGTTTCACCGCAGGTTGTTTTCCGGGAGGCTTAATTATGAGTGGATTTTGGGTTTGCAAAAAGCAGAAATTCTATCTTCTGTTCTCTGTTTTCTGTCCTCTGTTTTCTGTCCTCTGTTTTCTGACCATAGCCGAAGGGTCAGACCAAAGCGAGCTGAAGGCAATAATTGCGGCACATGTTGAGAAAGTCGAGCCTTTATCAACAAAAGTGAATCTTGTTTACTGGGAAGTGGCTACCACCGGCAAGAGCGAAAAGTTCCAGGAATTGGAGCAGCTTCAGCTTGAGATACGCAAGATATATAGTGACCCGAATGACTTTAACCGCCTGAAGCTTTTCAAAGAACGTGGACAAATCAAAGACCTACAGCTTGTTCGGCAATTGGAGAAGCTGTACCTGGCATACCTGCAGAATCAAATTGAACCGGAATTAATGAAACGCATCGTCGAACTGGAAACGAAAGTCCAGGAGGCTTATAACAACTATCGGGGCACCATCAGTGATAAAAAAGTCACGATGAGTGACATATATACAATCCTCACGACTGAGAAAGATTGCCAAAAGAGAGAGATGGCATGGAAGGCGAGCAAACAGGTCGGCAACGTTATTATCGACGATTTTCTGCAATTAGTCAAACTGCGGAACGAGGCTGCCAGAAAAGTTGGGTTTGAAAACTACCATTCTCTATCGGTATTCGTCGGCGAGCAGAGCACAGAGGAGCTGGACAAAATCTTCGCTGAGCTGAGCGAACTTACAAATGAACCTTTCAAGCAGCTCAAGAAGGAGCTTGACCAAATTCTGGCCCAGAGTTACGGCATTAAACCTGAAGATTTGATGCCATGGCATTATCACGATCCATTCTTTCAGAGGACACCTTTGGTTTATGAGCTGGATTTGGATTCCTATTACAAGAACCAGGATGTGAAAGAGCTTGCTCAGAAATACTACGCAAGTGTCGGCCTACCTGTAGATGACATTCTGGCCAGAAGCGATTTGTACGATCGAGAGGGTAAATATCCTCACGCTTTCGGCCACGACGTGGACCGCAACGGCGATGTTCGGGTGCTCGCCAATCTTCAGAACACCGAACGATGGATGGAAACAATCCTGCATGAATTAGGGCATGCAATTTACAGTAAATACCACGATCGTTCTGAACCCTGGCTGCTGAGAGAGCCGGCTCACAGCTTCACAACAGAAGCCGTAGCGATGTTCTTCGGCAGATTGAGCAGGAACGCTGCATGGATGCAAGAGATGTTGGAACTTAAGCCTGAGGAGCAAAGTAAGATTGAAAAGGTAGGCGCCAAATACATGCGATTCCAGCAGATCCTATTTGCGCGATGGGCGATGGTCATGTACAACTTTGAGAAGGCTTTGTACGCTGATCCCGACCAGGATTTGAACACTCTTTGGTGGGACCTCGTCGGGAAGTATCAATTCGTCAATCGCCCGCCGGGCCCAGCGAATGCCGGCTGGGCTTCAAAGCTGCACTTTACAACGGCTCCCTGCTACTACCATAACTATATGCTGGGTGAGCTGCTGGCCTCTCAGCTTCATCACTACATTGTTTACAATATCTTTAAACTTGACTGCGATAAAAACGTCAGCTATGTTGGTGACGAACGTCTGGGGCAATATCTTCGAGAGAACATCTTCGCACCGGCAGCGCGTTATCACTGGAACGAGATGATTACCAGAGCAACAGGGAAGCCTCTGAACCCAAGCTACTTTGTTGAGCAATTCATCCGAAACGAGTAAAATTTGAAGTGACTAAAGTTGCGAATTGAATAACAACTTTAGTTCACTTTAGGCACTTTAGCCCACTTTAGCTCACTTATTATGGTCTATCTAATCGCTATCTTAATCTATCTGTTGGTACTTACCAGCATAGCTATATACAAATCCAGGCAGGTTAAAACTCAACAGGATTTTGCTGTAGCGGGGCGTACGCTGTCACCGTGGGTCATGGTTATGACTATGCTGGCAGTGTGGATCGGAACAGGCTCCATCGTGGGCAATGCCGAGGAAGCGTATCGCACCGGTAAGGCAGCGCTGATTATTCCGTTTGGCACATTTGCAGGCATGATTCTATTGTCTCTTGTTGCAACACGGGCAAGAAATATCCGGGCTCTGAGCGTTCCTGAAATTATTGGTTCACGGTTCGGCTTGGTAGCCCGCTTTTTAGCCGTGATTGCCCTGATAATAGCATATATGGTCATCGTCAGCTATCAGTTCAATGCCGGTGGCGCGGTTATTGAAGTTATTACCGACTCTGTCGTAACAAAGGAAACCGCCACGCTAATCGCAGCGGTCTTTATTATTGCCTATACCATGCTGGCCGGTCTCAAGAGCCTTGCCAGTATGGATATTGTCACAGGGACGGTCATTACCGTGTCACTACTCATTGCCTTTCCGGTGCTCCTTATCAAAGCAGGAGGCTTTGAGGGCATGCGTGCGGCGTACGAGGCCATGCCTAAGGCCTCGCATATGCAATTCTGGGGTGTGTATAAACCGGTTCATATCATCAACTATTTGCTGCCCACATTCCTGCTGGTCATGGGCGATGCGAATCAGTATCAACGTATCTTTGCCAGCCGTAACGCTCGAGGCGCCAGGCAAGCGGTCATCGCCCTAATTTTCGCGGCACTGGTCATTGAACTTTTAATCATTTCCTCAGCCTGGATAGCAGGCAGTATGACACCTGATCCGGCAAACGGCAAGTACATCCTAATCTATGCAGCAAGACACTACATGCCCTTTGCTCTGAGCGTTTTATTTATGATTACCGTAGTGGGTATAATCGTCTCCACAGCGGATTCATTTCTTCTTGTGCCCGCAACCTGTTTTATCAATGACGTGTATTCAACCTATATAAATCCTAAGGCCAATCAGAAAAAGGTTATATTTATCAGCCGGATTCTTGTGCTGGTCTTTGGTGTGATTGCCTATCTGGTGACGCATGCTTTTGCCGAAACCACGGGCTTTTTCAAGAAAGCACTCTATGCGTACACGATCTATGGCTCAGCCATTACCCCGACATTAGTGGCTGCCCTATTCTGGAAACGGGCGACAAAGCAAGGTGCAATCGCGTCAATTCTCGCCGGTACGATTGTAGCTTTGGCATGGGCAGAGTTGGATTTCATTCGAAACAAACTGCCGGCATGGGCATCTGAGCTGGATGCTGTATTACCAGCTATAACAGTATCAGTCATTGCCCTGATTGCCGTGAGCCTGTTTACAAAAATTCAACCCGTGAGATAGAATCTCAAGAAATAAAATCTACTTGAAAGATATTATCTCACGGGTTAAAGAAGCTAATTTCGGAAGTTTCCCGGATGTTTTCAAGCGACACATATTTACAAAGAAGGCAACATTTGAGGCGACAAATAGGATCGGGTGTTATCCTGCTGCTCGGCAACCAGGATTGCCCCATGAACTTTGCCGAGAATCCGTATCCCTTCAGGCAGGACAGCTCGTTCTTATACTTCTTCGGTCTGGATAAGCCCGGCCTGACCGGCCTTATCGACATAGATGACGGAACCGAGACTGTATTTGGTGATGACCCGACAGTTGATGAGATTGTCTGGACCGGGCCACAAGTATCGCTGCGTGATATGTGTCTGAGAATCGCCGTCTCGAAAACCAACCCAAGTAATGAACTCCGGGCCACAATCGAAAAAGCACACCAACAGGGAAGAACCATCCACTTTCTCCCACAGTATAGGCCGGAGAATATCATCAAGATCAGCCGACTACTGGATATCGAACCAGCCAGAGTCCAGGATCATGTTTCTGAACCTCTGATACGAGCAGTCGTTGCGCAGAGGACCATCAAGTCGCCGGAGGAGGTTGAGCAAATTGAACAGGCACTTGAGATTACCCGTGAAATGCAAATTGCAGCTATGCAGCACGCCAGGCCTGGAATCTACGAGAGAGAAATTGCGGGGATTATGGAGGGCATAGCAGTATCTAAAGGTGTTCGGCTGGCCTTTCCCACGATTTTCTCAATACATGGAGAGACACTTCACAATCATGGCCACGATAATCTGATGCAAGAAGGCAATATCGCGGTGAACGACAGCGGGGCTGAATCCGGCCTGCATTACGCCAGTGACATTACGCGGACAATTCCCATCGGCGGCAGATTCACCAACCAACAACGAGAAATCTACCAGATTGTGCTAAGAGCTCAAGAAACAGCAATCGCAGCAATCATGCCGGGCGTCCAGTTCCGCCACGTGCACGAAATCGCATGTATAACGCTCGCATCCGGCCTGAAAGACCTTGGACTAATAAAGACGTCGCCGGAAGAGGCGGTCGAGGCCGGGGCACATACATTATTCTTCCAGTGTGGTCTCGGGCACATGCTCGGGCTTGATGTACACGATATGGAATCTCTCGGTGAAGACTATGTGGGCTATACGGACAAAATCAAGCGAAAGATGGAATTCGGCTGGCAGTGGCTTAGGTTAGCTAAGGCTCTGGAGGCCGGCTTCGTTGTTACTGTCGAGCCGGGGATTTATTTCATCCCTCAGTTGATCGACCGTTGGAATCAGCAACGTAAGTTTTGTGATTTTATAGACTATAGAAAAGTTGAGAGATATCGAGGCTTTGGCGGCATACGAATTGAGGATGATGTTTTGGTGACCCCCGTGTCTTCTGTCGAAGACAGAAACGGGGGCTGTCGTATCCTCGGCCCTGAGATCCCCAGGCAGATTGATGAAGTCGAAGCAATCACATCACAATGACAGATTCCGCACCAAAGATAAAGTGAGCTAAAGTACCTGCAACCGTGTTTCGTTTAGCGGTTGCGCTACTCGTTTCGTTAAACGTCTTACGTTAAACGCAACCGATACGAGCTGCGCAACCGCAACCATGAAACGAACAATAGACACTTTAGTCACTCTCGATAGGTGGGGCGTAGTATAATCCGAAGTTGGAGATTGTCGGGCAGAGCCGTAAGTCAAGAATTCTGATCCGCACCTTGTCGGCTGTAACGGTCGGCGTACGGCAGATGCGCTTGTAGCCTACTGTTTGCCCCTCGGCGATTTGCTGCCATTGGCCGTCCACGTGTGCATCAACGGCAAATCTGGCAATACGCTGACCGAAGTTGCGTATTTGTTCCTGGAAGACACAGCGATTGAAGGTCTTTTTACCGTCCAGTGTGACTACTAACTCAGCCTGCGTAGTCCAATCAGGCGGCATCCAGCATGTCGTTGTATCCCCGTCGAGAGTATTGGCAGCTTCAAAGTCCGGTCCGCGAGTTGCTGAAGCAATTGCAGTGGCGCCCTCGGCCAGGTTGGTCTTATACGTTTGGCGGAGAATCCGGCCAACTTCCATCAGTACCTTGCTGTCACGCTCAGGAAAAAGCCCATCGCGATTAGCCGGGACGTTCAACAGAAGTACCGTATTGCCACCGACGCAGCGTTCCCAGATGTCAAGGATATGCTCGGTTGTTTTAACGTGCTGCTCTTCGTCTCGCCAGAACCAGCCTTGCCGGATGGATGTATCAGTCTCGGCTGGGTACCAATGCAGGTATCCGCCGCGGTTGATGCTCTCTTGAAGTTTGGCCAGGCTGCCGAGGTCCTCATCTGTCATATCCGGCCAATCGAACTTATCGATCGGGGCACTTATAGGAATAACGCTCCACTCGGCTGCTCTTGTCCGACCCTGCTCATTGCCGCACCACCTTACGTCAGGCCCTTTACCAAAGATCACCGCCTCCGGCGCCAGCTCTCGTATCATTTCATACCACTGCGCGTATGTATATTGTTGTCCACCTTTGCGTTTAGGGTGTGCACCATCAAGCCAGACTTCATGGATCGGGCCGTATTCGGTCAGTAATTCAAACAACTGATTTAGAAAATATTCATTGTAATCATCCACGAGGTATTTAAAGGTCCGTTTGTCCTGGAACGGACGACCCTCTATTGGCCGTGGAATCACACGCTGCGAATATTTGCTCAGGTTGCCGTATAAGCCGTTCGGATTTTCGATTTGGTATAAATCAGCAGGAGACAAATAGACACCAACGGCCAATCTATACTTCTTGCATGAATTGACTAAGTCGCGCAACACGTCACCTTTGCCGCCGCGCCACGGGCTGGAGGCCACAGAGTGCCCGGTATATCGGCTCTGCCACAGGCAGAATCCATCATGGTGCTTGACTGTAAGGATGGCTTTAGTCATTCCGGCAGCCTTAATCATACGAACCCACTGGTCTGTGTCTAATTTCTCAGGATTGAATATGTTCGGGTCTTCTTTGCCGGTGCCCCACTCACGACCGGTGAAGGTATTAACGCCGAAGTGGATAAAACAGATGAATTCACCTTTCTGCCAAGCGAGCTGTCTGGCTGAAGGTCTGATGTTTACAGTTTTGAGAACAATATCCTCCATTCTCTCGACTGCGCTCTGCCGTAAGGCATCCTGTGGAGAGACAGGTTCAGCATTCTGTTCTGCCGATATGGAATTTGTAAGTGTGCAAAACGCTGCGCAAAGAAAAAAAAGTCTTAAAATATTTTCGAATTTCGAATTCCAAATTCCAAATTTTTGGAAGAATCGGTGCTTCATGGTCTCTTTCCTTTGAATAACATTTTTCCAGTGAACTAAAGTGCCTAAAGGGAGCTAAAGTTAAAATTTACAACTTTAGCTCCCTTTAGGCACTAAAAACTTCATGTCGCTTTATCAAGGATACAGTCTGATATCATCAAAGTACAGTTTACCTGTGCCGTCGACCGCAGGAGCATTCCTATCACCCACGCCGATATACATCTTCTTGACACTCGATAAGTCCACACCGGCAAAACTCGTTAGCGGAATACTCCACTCCTGCCAATCGTCCAACAGAAGTGAGTCAGGATTACCATGAACAGCTACATTGACCGTGCCAGCGCCATCCTCTACAGCAACATACAACGGCTGTACAGAATTAGACGGACCGCCATAAAACCACAGCACCAATCTCTCTGCTCCCCCTCTGGTCCAATCCTGTGCAACAGCCCACCGACGCTCAGTCTCTGAATAAAAAGATCCATAAGAGTTGTTGTATTCAAAGGGCATTGACTGTCTGCCTTCATGGACGATGGCTCGCTCGGCAAAGGGAATACTAAAGTTACCTACCGCCGAGCCGGTCTGGTTGCCTTCATAAGGCTCAACACCACAAGCAGAATCGCCGGAGTGCCCATATCCATCTAACCATGTGTAGAATATCCTGTTACATACATCCTCATACCGCTCAAAGTCATCTACGGTTACATAATCCGCTACGGTAAAGCTCCAAATATCGCCTTCCCAGGATGTGTTAATACCTGTGGCAGAGCTATCAACCTCATTAACCTCGTCAACCTTCCAGTAGTAGGTCTTTGTTAATTCGAGTCCAAGAGGACTGAGAGGAAATCTGATTCTATCGACTGTACCGACAAGAGCCGTACTGTTTTCTACAGCTTCTCTATCGCTGCTTAAATATACTTCATGAACGGTTGCATCCCTTCCCGCCCGCCAGCTAAGCTCTGAGTCCAAACTCACACCATTCTGGTCAGGAGTCGGACTGGGTTGCCATGCAATTACGGGGATGTAAAAGAACCGGACCTCGCTCAAACCATACTGACGAAAAATCCCCTTCCAGTTGCTATCTGCCGTAATCTTGACGAACTTCGCCAACACACCGCCAAAATCAATAGTGGTATTGTGAGCGTAATCAGGCTTACCCATAGCCTGGGTAAATTCATGTACGTCACCTAATTGTGTCCAGCTACTGCCGTCAATGGAATGCTCAATTTTAGCACTCTTAATCCCCAAACCCATAGCAAGCTCAAGTGATTGATTAGAGTTCCAAACCCACATCTCATGCAGCTTATAAATGTCATCGAGCTCATATTGTATCCAGGTCGGCTGCGAGCCACTTGTGCTGCTTAGCCACATAGCCGTTGTTGATGTCGAATGCTGGTCATTATTGATGAGTCCTGAGCCATCGACAGTTTTTCCAGGACCCTGATTAGTAGAAAAGCTCGAGGCTGTGGCGGTTATGCCCCCAATTGAAATAGGATATGCGAAAGGCTCGACAACAAAGCTCCAGACATCACCTTTATAGACAACATCGGAATTGGGAGGTGCATTAACCTCATCGACCCGCCAGTAGTAGGCCTGGCTGAATTCGAGCCCATCCTGGGCGAAGTCGAAGGAATCGTAGGTATTAGGGTCCTGGTCCTGGCTCACCAGAACGCCACGCGAATCGGCTATGCCGGCTTCGTTGACATCGTCGAAGATGGCTCCTAAGTACACATTATGCTTGTAAGCATATTCTCCCGTCTTCCAGGTGAGAATACAATCACAAGGTACATCTGTGGCCTCGTTGTCAGGATTTGGTCTGGAGGCCAAACCTCCGGATGTGCCCAACATAACAGTCTGAATCTCTCTCTGCGTAAGCACCCTGTTGTATACATGTATATCATCAATGATACCGTCGAAATGACGATACGCCCACCCTTGACCTATCCTGAAGGTTGTGAGGTTTCCAGTGTTAATTGCCGTTTCGCAACTCACAATAAGCTTACCGTCAGCATACATTATGGTTGTGCTGCCGTCATAAACGTGAGCAAAATGGACCCATACCTCTTTGCTATCATAGGCAAAGTCTACATCGGGGGCGAGGTACTGTATTCGCCACGCATTATCCACATCAAATGTTCTCAAGCAAAAACTACTACCGCTCTCATCCTGTCCAACATAGTAGACACCACCATCATTGCTAAAGCTGTGGGTATACACCCATACTGTGATAGTCCTCGGTTTGCTGCCATCGATGCCAAGGTCTGAAGCTGTTCGACTGCTTGTCACCATATCACCAGCACCATCGAAATCCAGCGCGCCGCCGTAATACCCAGTCACCCACTGCGGGTCACCCTTGAGAGCGCCATGACTATTGTTGCCGGAGCTGTCCTTAGCGACAGTGCCCCCACCATCATCAAGCTTCCACCAGATGACAAGATTAGGATCAGCAGCATCAGCTACGCTCGTTAGAACCAGGCACAGCACAAAAACAAAAGAAACCAAATAAATCAATTGTCTACACATAACTGTCCGACTTCCCTCCTTAAAAAATCGGATAAATCCGCCGTGGCGGAAGAATCTGCGAGTCCACCGCAGGTGACTGGCCACATTCCAAAATGCTTATAATCTGCAACGAAAACCTATGTGCTTAATACAGTCTGATATCATCAAAGTACAGTTTACCTGTGCCGTCGACCGCAGGAGCATTCCTATCACCCACGCCGATATACATCTTCTTGACACTCGATAAGTCCACACCGGCAAAACTCGTTAGCGGAATACTCCACTCCTGCCAATCGTCCAACAGAAGTGAGTCAGGATTACCATGAACAGCTACATTGACCGTGCCAGCGCCATCCTCTACAGCAACATACAACGGCTGTACAGAATTAGACGGACCGCCATAAAACCACAGCACCAATCTCTCTGCTCCCCCTCTGGTCCAATCCTGTGCAACAGCCCACCGACGCTCAGTCTCTGAATAAAAAGATCCATAAGAGTTGTTGTATTCAAAGGGCATTGACTGTCTGCCTTCATGGACGATGGCTCGCTCGGCAAAGGGAATACTAAAGTTACCTACCGCCGAGCCGGTCTGGTTGCCTTCATAAGGCTCAACACCACAAGCAGAATCGCCGGAGTGCCCATATCCATCTAACCATGTGTAGAATATCCTGTTACATACATCCTCATACCGCTCAAAGTCATCTACGGTTACATAATCCGCTACGGTAAAGCTCCAAATATCGCCTTCCCAGGATGTGTTAATACCTGTGGCAGAGCTATCAACCTCATTAACCTCGTCAACCTTCCAGTAGTAGGTCTTTGTTAATTCGAGTCCAAGAGGACTGAGAGGAAATCTGATTCTATCGACTGTACCGACAAGAGCCGTACTGTTTTCTACAGCTTCTCTATCGCTGCTTAAATATACTTCATGAACGGTTGCATCCCTTCCCGCCCGCCAGCTAAGCTCTGAGTCCAAACTCACACCATTCTGGTCAGGAGTCGGACTGGGTTGCCATGCAATTACGGGGATGTAAAAGAACCGGACCTCGCTCAAACCATACTGACGAAAAATCCCCTTCCAGTTGCTATCTGCCGTAATCTTGACGAACTTCGCCAACACACCGCCAAAATCAATAGTGGTATTGTGAGCGTAATCAGGCTTACCCATAGCCTGGGTAAATTCATGTACGTCACCTAATTGTGTCCAGCTACTGCCGTCAATGGAATGCTCAATTTTAGCACTCTTAATCCCCAAACCCATAGCAAGCTCAAGTGATTGATTAGAGTTCCAAACCCACATCTCATGCAGCTTATAAATGTCATCGAGCTCATATTGTATCCAGGTCGGCTGCGAGCCACTTGTGCTGCTTAGCCACATAGCCGTTGTTGATGTCGAATGCTGGTCATTATTGATGAGTCCTGAGCCATCGACAGTTTTTCCAGGACCCTGATTAGTAGAAAAGCTCGAGGCTGTGGCGGTTATGCCCCCAATTGAAATAGGATATGCGAAAGGCTCGACAACAAAGCTCCAGACATCACCTTTATAGACAACATCGGAATTGGGAGGTGCATTAACCTCATCGACCCGCCAGTAGTAGGCCTGGCTGAATTCGAGCCCATCCTGGGCGAAGTCGAAGGAATCGTAGGTATTAGGGTCCTGGTCCTGGCTCACCAGAACGCCACGCGAATCGGCTATGCCGGCTTCGTTGACATCGTCGAAGATGGCTCCTAAGTACACATTATGCTTGTAAGCATATTCTCCCGTCTTCCAGGTGAGAATACAATCACAAGGTACATCTGTGGCCTCGTTGTCAGGATTAGGCCTGGAGGACAAACCTC
Organism: uncultured Pirellulales bacterium; assembly: GCA_964593945.1. Taxonomy (GTDB): domain Bacteria; phylum Planctomycetota; class Phycisphaerae; order Sedimentisphaerales; family Anaerobacaceae; genus CAZRMQ01. The sequence continues at coordinate 13,226 of CAZQKO010000009.1, forward strand.
CGGATGTGCCCAACATAACGGCCAGAATTTCCGCCTGCGATATCGCCCGGTTGTAGATACGCACATCGTCGACGAGACCATTCAAGAAACGACCGTTAGCTTCTGCGTTTTCACCGATGTAAAGCTCGTAGTTACTGGCGTTTATTTGTCCAGTCGCTGCCTGAGTGGTATCCAACACACCGTCAATATATATCATCGCGTGAGCCCCATTATACACGCCGGCGACATGGTGCCACTGATTGTCGGTCACGGTTACGGTTCCATCAAACCACTGGTAGGGCGAGCTCGAGGTGCCTTGAACGCCCATATGGATAGCATTACCGGTTTCGCCCGACCTAGACAAGCGATATGAGGTATCACCCTTGGAAATAATGGTCGACCAATTGGTAGTGAACCTCGCGACCTTGATCCAGCACGCCATCGTAATCTGATCCTGGATCTGAAACACCGTACTGGCTCCGCAGTTCACATAGTCGCCACTGCCGTCTAACTCCAGCGCTCCTTCTATCATCCCAGGTACCCACTGTGGATCACCAACAAGGGTGCCGTTATTGCCGTAGCCGGACGAATCAGCAGCAATAGTACCGGAGGTTTCGTCGAGCTTCCACCAGCCGACAAGACTCGGGTCGTAACCTTCGACTACGCCCGGTGCAACCAGGCTCATCACAAAACCAAAAGAAACCAAATAAATCAATTTTCTACACATAATCTTCCTCCTTCTTTCAGAATCCAATCCCGACAGGCCGGGAACAAATGGTTAAATTGTAATTGGTTAAATTGTTATTTAAATCCCTAAGGGACCAATCACCAGTTACCAGTTTCCAATATACGAGAAATTCATAAACTCCACTTATATTCATATCAAATTAGCCCTCTCAATTCAAGCAATAATTGACCCATTTGGAACACAGAGTAACTGAAACAACTCGTGCTTCATCCTTCGCAATCCCGATTCATCGGGACTGTGGAGAAGGGCTAAGCAGTAGCTTGGCAAAGAATAATTATAATAAATCGCATTTATTCCATAGAAAAATTTGACGAAGCCTGCCTTCGCCGAAGCGGCTACGCGCAGGCAGGCAGGTTTAAAATATTTCTATCTGAAAATAATATAAGTGCAAAAAAATAAATTGTAAAAATCATACGGGGCCTATACCGAATAAATCAGAATAGGCCCCGATATAACATAAATCACTGTCGTCCCAATTCAGTATTCACATATCAAGATTTGTCGATTCTACTTACTCGCAAGGTAAAGAATCTCCGCATCAGACAAAGCCCTGTTGTAAATCCTGACCTCATCGTGAATACCTTCGGATAAACGACCAGATGCCTCGGTATTCGTCCCTATGGCGACATTATGAACACTGGTGGCTATACCACCCACGTAGTCTTTCGTGGACAATAGCCCACCGTCGACATAGATCTTAAGCTGGGTTCCGTCAAAGGTTCCTACCGCATGGTGCCATTCATTATTAATATCTCCGACTTCAGCACTAATCCAATTCCAACCACCTTCATAGACGAAGAACTCGATCGCATAACCCGTCCTATGGCCCTTTATGCAATAAGCGTGGTCGCCTTTGTTCACCCAGGGGTCATTCTCGCCGTTGCCAAAATCATTGACGTTCACCCATGTTGAAAGCGTTATCTGCTCAGTGACATCAAAGAGCGGATCGTTGCCAAGGTCAACATAGTCATCCACACCGTCGAGTTGCAGGCCCATGCCAACCAAACCTTCGACAAAGTTAGGATCGCCAACAATAGTACCATTTAGACCGTTGCCGGAGCTATCTTCTACATTGTTATCCAGTGCGTAGTATGCCACCAGACCATCGGTACCGGGATCAACGGGTATAACTGGGAGTTCAATACTGAAATCATCGTATGCAACGTAACCGCTGCTTTCCCCATAGGTGCAGTGCATCAGTCCGACCTGCAGCGTCCCGGGTAGATCAGGGCGGCTGATAACCAAAGGAGTCTGAGAGCCATCATAGATGCCCACATACGTCTCTTCGGTAAGCGGAATGAAATTCACACCATCTTCACTGATCCTGAAGGAGAAGTCACTGCCGGATCGCTCGATCTGAATGTACGGATATTGCGCTGCAAGAGCAAACGTATCGTCACCGAGCCAACTACCCGCTGGCTGGCCATACTCACCGCGGACACCTTCAACTGTGCTCCGTACATTAAAGGCGGTCCATGTGGGGAAGTAGTTCAATGCAACCCAGTTTTCTACTCCATCATTGGCATCACTGGCAGGGTCTCTAACCAATATACCAGAGTCATTGTTATAAACAAGATTATTCGCATCACCTGCGAAATCTGTAACCTTAACCGTGGCGATAAAATCGCCGGCCACTTCCTTGTATAGCAATGGACCAGGACCTGGATCCCATATTGCATTAGCCGACTGCATATACAGAGAGCCGGGACGGCTGATGTTTGCATCAAGCACCTCGATCGTCCCATTGAGCATACCGTCATAGGCACCAAGACCTTCGGTCAAATAGTCGTGGGCTGTCTCAAAATCATCGCTAAATCCCACTTGCGGCTTTTCCGTATAGATGGCTACATCATTGAGGTAGCCATTAACCACCGTGAATGCCACGTAGTTAGTGTCGAAATGCGCTGTGTCTGTTGCAGTTACCGTAAAGGTGTTGGCCGGATTGCTGCTTTGCGTCCAGGTGACAGTAATCGTTGTACCGTCGTCCGTAAGCACAAAATTCCAGTCATAGGCTTTTTCGCCTGGAATATTGTCGGCTGCTATGCCTGTCCATCCCCAAACATTGGGATCTTTTCTAATTATCTCCGCATCATACCACCCCGAATTTTGGCCCTCTGGCCAAAGAGGACAGCGAATGCCGTTGTCAAGGACGTGTCCCGGGCCGTTTGTATTGCCGATATTACTGGCTCGGGTCCAAATAGCCAGACCCTCAGTTCCCGTAGTAGCCGAGCCGATGATGGTCAATGGAGTTACTGCGGGGTCATATTGCTCAGCGGTAACAAGGTAGTTAAGCTGCGTTTGCGGTCGATCAAAAAATACCTGGCCGCCAGCTTGAGTTATATTAACGTCGGGACCGTTAAGAAGCTGCCAACTATTTAGATCTATAGCATCACCTCCAAAGTCATCCTTTACCACAGGCGTGCCTGTAATGATCATTACATCATTGAGGTAGCCATTAACCACCGTGAATGCCACGTAGTTAGTGTCGAAATGCGCTGTGTCTGTTGCAGTTACCGTAAAGGTGTTGGCCGGATTGCTGCTTTGCGTCCAGGTGACAGTAATCGTTGTACCGTCGTCCGTAAGCACAAAATTCCAGTCATAGGCTTTTTCGCCTGGAATATTGTCGGCTGCTATGCCTGTCCATCCCCAAACATTGGGATCTTTTCTAATTATCTCCGCATCATACCACCCCGAATTTTGGCCCTCTGGCCAAAGAGGACAGCGAATGCCGTTGTCAAGGACGTGTCCCGGGCCGTTTGTATTGCCGATATTACTGGCTCGGGTCCAAATAGCCAGACCCTCAGTTCCCGTAGTAGCCGAGCCGATGATGGTCAATGGAGTTACTGCGGGGTCATATTGCTCAGCGGTAACAAGGTAGTTAAGCTGCGTTTGCGGTCGATCAAAAAATACCTGGCCGCCAGCTTGAGTTATATTAACGTCGGGACCGTTAAGAAGCTGCCATTTATTTGTATCTATAGCAGCCCCTTCAAAATCGTCCTGCAGGATGCCTGCAGATACAGAGCCAACAGTCAGGCCCAGTACCAAAATAAAAATTAGAGGAATCGAATTTCTGCACATAATAATCCTCCTTCAAAGAAGGTTAAAATAATGATCCCCCCTGCCTTGGTCACAAACCAAAGCAACAATTGCCTATGACAAGCATCCGGATTTTTTTAACCTTGGTTATGCTTGTCTGCGACAACTTCTCAGATGAAACAAACATCAGAAGTACTATTCTGTGTCGTCCGTCAGTGGCGGACGCTCCACAGCACGAGCTTACCCTCTTCTTGCTTTAGCAAGAAAGCAGGGACTTGCACTCCTCCGACTCCGGCCAAGCTTCTTACCTCCGCGAAACTTGTCTCAGCTTGGTCGTGCTAAGACTTACGCTTTGGCGGAGCGGAACGCGACTTGAATGAGTTCGTCGAAATCCGGTCAAGCACTCAGCTCGGCGCCTAAAAAAGAACTTGTATATGACCTGGTTTTTACCTCCTTCCTTCAAAAACCCAATCCGCCTACAGCCGGATTTTTTATACGGGCTGTTGATTGAAATGTAAACACATTACCTCCGTAGGACGTACACTGTCCTCCGAACTTGTCGGTCTCGGCAAGGCTGTGCCTTGACGAATACCTTGCATGAAATTAGTGCCCAGGAAAAAATTTGTCCTATTAAATAATTTATACCGATCAGGCGCTTTGAAGTCAATAAAAAAGTCCGAAAAAATATACAAAAACGGCCTCTTTACACACTTCCGAGGCGAAAATCGGCAACAAAACGCCTAAAGTTATGGATTACTTTCCAACTTTAGTTCACTTTAGACACTACAGCCTTCGTAGCCGCCTGCCTGCGCGTAGCCGCTTCGGCGAAGGCAGGCTTCGGCATAGCAGGCTTTAGCTCATTTTAGGAACTACCTTTCAAGAATTTTAGAGAAACAATTTGAGAATATTGCCAGCCCTGATAGAATGTTCGCCGAGGTGGACAAATGCAACAGAAATTTGAATTCGTACGCTTAGTGGGAGAAGAACGACGGGTAGGCTCGAAGCTCGCTAATGTATCCCGCCATTGGCAGGGCAAGAAAGAGCGTTTTCTCGTGATTAGCCCTCATGATGATGATGCTGTTTTGGGAGCAGGTCTGCTTATTCAACTAGCCAAACGTGAAAATGTGCCCGTTCATATAATGGTTGTTACCGATGGCAGTATGGGTTATTGCAGTATAAAAGAAAGAAACACCATTATTGAAATCAGGCGTAACGAAACCTTTGAATGCTATCAGAGCTTAGCAGTGCCAAAGACTAATATTGTCCGGCTTGACTTTCCAGATTGTCAGCTAACTAATTTCCGTGGTAGAAGCCCGGTCCGAGAATTCCCAATTGACGATTCACGATTGGCGATCGGTGGTTTTGTAGGCCTGCAAAATACATTTACTTATTATCTGCGAAAAATAAAGCCCACACAGTGTTTCCTGCCCACGCATAACGACCTGCATCCCGATCATCTTATTGTATATGAGGAGTTTCTTATCAGCTTGTTTCACTCGGCTGGTAATATCTGGCCGGAGTTGGGAAGGCCTTTAAGAAAAGTGCCCTATGTTAACACTTACGCAGTTTATTGTGACTTTGTTGCACCTCCGACGCTACGCATGCGTACTCCGCTGTCTCTTTTAGATAAAAAGCTCAAAGCAATTACTGCCTTTCGCTCACAAAGGCAAATATCTTCATTGATTGAAAATGTTCGCCACTGTGGTCCAGAGGAATACATAAGGTCTATAGATTTCAAATTATACCAACCTGCAAGTTACCGCAATAAATTCGAGAAGAGAGAGACCATGATAATGCGCTGAAAAATAATGAAAGTGCCTAAAATGCCTAAAGTGAGCTAAAGTGTCTAAAGTTATAGTCTCAACTTTAGGCACTTAGCACTGTTGAGTAAACAAGTTTATTCAGCGATTAAAGAGGATTTATGCTAAGAATCGGAATTGCTGGGCTTGGATTTATGGGGAGGATGCACTACAAGTGCTACAAGGCTCTGGAAAATGCCAGGGTTGTAGCCGTCTGCGATTTGAATCCGAACATCGAAGAGGATACTAAAAAAGCGATTGGCAATGTCGGCGAAACCGAAGAAGCAGTTGATTTTACCGGCTTGAAGCTATACACCGATTACGAGAAGATGCTTAAGGAGGCCAAGCTCGATGCGGTGTCGATTACATTGCCAACTTATTTACACGCCGATTTCTCTATAAAAGCTCTGCAAGCGGGTCTTAACGTCCTGTGCGAGAAGCCAATGGCACTGAATGTGCAAGATTGCGAGAGGATGATAGCGCAAGCCAATCGCAGCGGAAAAGTACTGCAAATAGGGCACTGCGTGCGATTTTGGCCTGAATACGCAAAAGCAAAAGAGATAATCGATAGCGGCAAGTATGGCAAAGTTATTGCAGCAACATTCCAGCGTCTGGGCGCAGCGCCAGCATGGAGCGCAGACAACTGGTTTATGAACGAAAAACGCAGCGGAGGAGTAGCTTTAGACTTACACATTCATGACACAGACTTTGTACAATATTTATTCGGATTACCACGTGCTGTTTCCAGCCTCGGGGCAAAAGGCCCCGGAGGTGAATTGCTACATATAGCCACACAGTATCTATATGATGACGACAAAGCTGTAATCGCAGAAGGAAGCTGGGCAATGACGCCGAGCTTTGGCTTTGAGATGAGCTTTAA
>CAZQKO010000009.1:19767-32074 GCA_964593945.1 uncultured Pirellulales bacterium
TCGCAGAAGGAAGCTGGGCAATGACGCCGAGCTTTGGCTTTGAGATGAGCTTTAATATTGCATTGGAGACGGCGACGATTGTTTATGATTTAACGCGGAAGCCTGCGTTCAAGGTCTGCCCTGCAGAGGGACAATCCATAACGGCGGAGGTGGAAAAAGGTGATGGCTGGTTTTTGGAAATAGCACACTTTGTAAAGACAATAAGCGGGCAAAAGGTCAAGCCGGTAACGACATTAGAGCAGTCGCTTAATTCGGTCAAAATTGTAGAGGCTGAAAAGGAATCGATAAGAAAGAGACAAAAGATTTCAATTAGCTGAGCCAATAAAAGTGTTAAATCGGAGAGTGACACAATGAAATGCAAGAATTGGCCTGTGGGGGTCTGTAGCTGGTCACTGCAAAGGGATATTGCCGGAGTAGCAGAGGCCATGAACAAAATAGGGATCGAGCATGTGCACTTGGCAGTGAGACCAGCACTTCAGGATACTGGCAAGGATTTTCTGACGGCTGTGCAGCGGCAGAACTGGACAATAAGCAGCACGATGATAGATTTTCCACAGGAAGATTATTCAACACTGAAGAGCATAAAAACCACGGGAGGAATTGTGCCGGACGAATACTGGCAGCGAAACCACAAACTGTTCCTGGGAGCAGCCGAGACATCAGTAAAGCTGGGAGTTAAATATCTCTCGATGCACGCCGGCTTTATCGACGAGAGTAATCCTGCATACGCCAAGAAATTCTATGACCGGATTAACTGCTTAGCCGACGTGGCGGCTGAAAGGAACATTATATTGTTATTAGAAACTGGTCAGGAAACAGCACAAGAGCTACGGCACTTTTTGGAGAAATTGAATCATCCGGCTGTAGGTGTTAATTTCGACCCTGCGAATATGATTCTTTATGACAAGGGCAATCCTATCGAAGCAGTAAAAGTGCTTTCGCCGTGGGTCAAGCACATTCATATAAAGGATGCAATTCGGACGAAACAGCCTGGCACATGGGGCACAGAAGTCCTATGGGGTGACGGCGAGGTCCGCCCCGAGAGATTTCTGAACGCACTTAAGGAAATCGGCTTTGAAGGAGTCTTGGCAATTGAACGTGAAGCTGGTGTTGACCGGCTCGCAGATATCAGGCTCGCAGCAGAGAGACTGCAAGCGTTTTAACAGATAAGCATTAATTCAGGCAAGGAGAGAAAAATGGATTGGCAATTGTATCTTCGCTTGAGCCTAATGATGTTCTTGGAGTTTGCTATTTGGGGTGCGTGGGCTCCGGTACTGGCATCACATCTGGTAGGACCGCTGAAAATGAGCGGCAAGCAGACGGGCTGGATTTATGCGACGCTGTGGTTGGGTTGTGTCGTATCGCCATTTATCGGAGGCCAGATAGCCGACCGCTGGATTGCAACGGAGTGGTTTTTGGCAATCGTTCACCTTGCAGGTGCTGTTTTGCTACTTTTAGCTGCGAGGAAAACAAAGTTCTGGGGTCTGTTCGGATTAATGGGGCTTTACTCACTGCTTTATGCCCCGACGCTGGCGTTGGTAAACTCGCTGATGTTTTCACACCTGACCAATTCAGACGCTCAGGCAGGCAGGGTTCGCGTCTGGGGCACCATCGGATGGATAGTTGCAGGATTGCTTTTAGCATTATGGCGCCGATTGGGTAAGATAAAAGTAAAAGGCAGCGATGCTTTGACTCTTGCAGGGATACTGTCACTGGTGATGGGTGTTTTTTGTTTCTTTCTGCCGCACACGCCACCGCCGGATAAGCCTGGTAGTCCGCTTGCGTTCGTAGAGGCGTTCAAATTGCTCGGCGACACGAACTTTCTGATCTTCCTTATTATTTCATTTATCGTTACTACAGAGCTGCAGTTCTACTATGTGCCGACGGCCCCTTTTCTGGAAGACATCGGCGTGCAGAGCAAGAACGTCTCCGCAGTTATGACGTTGGCACAGTTTGCTGAGATAATTGCGATGGCGGTGTTGCTGCCTCTGCTGTTGCCGAAAATTGGTTTTCGTTGGGCATTAGTTATTGGTGTGATAGCGTGGCCTTTGCGTTATATTATCTTTGCGATGATGAGGCCGCTATGGCTGGTTATCTCGTCTCTAACGTTTCACGGCTTAGGGTATACGTTCTTCTTTTTTGTTGGCCAAATGTACGTAGATAGAGCGGCGCCAACAGATATCAGGGCTTCGGCTCAGGCGCTAATAGCCGTAGTCACGCTGGGCTTGGGCAATTTCATCGGCACGCAGATTACAGGCGTGATACTGGATTTCTTTAAGAAGGAAGGCAGGTTCCAGTGGCGACCGATCTTTTTAGTGCCGTGCGTGCTGACCATCGCCTGCGCTTTGGCTTTTGTCCTATTCTTCAAAGGATAAACTTGGATTATCGATACTGGATACTCGATACTCGACTTATAAAAGAAAGGCTTTTGAAATGAAACATAATAAACTGGTTTTTATTTCCATTACGTTCACCATCATAATTCTATGTGGCTGTGCATCCACGCAATCGGGAACGAGCCCTGTCCAAAAGCTCCGCGAAGGAATAGCTTACCCAGCGGTAACCGCTCCACCCGATTCCTTTTTTGAGAAGGTCCGAGAAAGAGACCGGGACGTAGCACACGAATTCTACAAAAAATATATTGATATCAAGGGCATGCCGGTCGTGGCCGCTGCCGAGGTTACGGATTTGGCGCTGCAGCGTACCTATGATATCGTCACCCACATGCTGGCTGGTCGGCCAGACGTGCTTCAAGCCATGGTTGATAAAGGCATGTACCTGGTCATCATCGGCAAGGACCAGGTCTACACCGACCTTCCCGAAAACAGGAACGCTCGCAATCCGGATTACCTTAACGAACGTGTCAGGGGCACCGGAGGCTTTCCCACCAGCTTCGGCGAGGAGAACCTGCTGAGCCTGCCTATCGACCGCTATGACGACGAGAGTATCGCCGTTCATGAATTCTGCCACACCATCGACAGCACACTTGGTAGGATAGATCCGACATGGAAGGGTCGCATGAACGCAGTCTATCGCAATGCGGTCGATAAGGGTTTGTTCAAGGACACATACGCCGGCTCCAACTCAGCCGAATACTGGGCTGAGACCGCCCAGGCTTACTTTGATAACAACCGCGTTAATAACTGGAATCACGGCCCCATCGGTGGACGCGAGCAGCTCAAGATCTATGATCCACAGGGCTATGAGCTGGTAAGGACTACCTTTAACCTAAGTCCCGAACAGGACTGGCGCTACACCCCGCTGCAAAAGTTGCCCAACGTTATTCCGCCGCCAGCCAAGTTTAATATCGATCCTTATTACACGAAATTCACCTGGGCGCGAGAGTTCACCGTGGTTGGGCGTCAGGCCAGCGACGATGCCTTGCTCAAGGCCAACGATACGATCCGCAAGATGTTCGCCTACCGTCACGATATCCTCAAGACGCTCATCGCTGATGGCGTTAAACTGGTGGTACTGGGCCCAGGAGAGAGAATATCCGACCTGCCTGAATGTAAGAAGTTAGCTGGAAAAAACCTTGATCTCACCGCGCGCTTTCTCGATTACTCGCCACGGACAAAGCTGCTTGTGGTCGGCCAGGAAAATGTGTTGGGCAAGGCTGATGACCCACACGCTACCGGATGCCAGGTCATCCGTGTCTTCGCAAAGGCGCTTTATTACGTGACCGGCGCGCGCCCGGTCGATCCCAACTGGGACAGTCGTCCCCGTTGGATTTGGCAGCAGTATGAATTGCAGGTCAAGCGCATGGATATCCGGTTCGATGAGAAGCTCAAGGAAATCTATGACAGCGCAATGAGCAATGGTTTATGGAAAGGCACTGCTGCCGTCCATGATCGAGTCGAATACTGGGCCGAGGGTGTGCTGGCGTACTTCGACGCCACAGGCCGGGGTGCGCCGCCCAATGACGCCGACCACCCAATTACCACGCGCGAAGCACTGGCGGAATATGACCCGGATCTGTTTGCGCTTGTGGATGATACCATGGCCTATAAAGGAAAAGTAGATTGGCGCTATCAGCCGTGATTGTAATTCACCACTTCAGCACTGCGCCGGTGTCGGCGCTGGTGGCCATTGAGGCGTATTTGGCTAAATAGCCTTTCGTAATTCGTGGCTTTGGCGGCTTCCAGGCCTTTTTGCGCTCGGCAAGCTCTTTATCAGACAGCTTCACGTTTATCTTGTTATTGGGGATGTCGATTTCTATAATGTCACCATCTTTCAATAATCCTATGGTCCCCCCTACCGCTGCTTCGGGACTAATATGGCCGATACAGGCGCCTCTTGTTCCGCCGCTGAACCTGCCATCGGTAATCAGCGCAACAGATTCGCCCAGCCCCGCTCCCATAATATAACTGGTAGGGCTTAACATTTCCTGCATGCCGGGGCCGCCTTTGGGACCTTCATAACGAATTACAACCACGTTACCTTCTTTGACCTTGCCGGCCAAAATACCTTCGCAGGCCTCCTCCTGACTTTCAAAAATAACCGCTGGGCCGGTGTGTGTCAGCATTTTCTCTTTAACACCGGCAGTCTTAATAACGCTGCCATCTGGAGCGAGGTTGCCTCGCAGGATTGCAAGACCACCGGTCCTGGAATACGCTTTATCCAATGGATGGATAACTTCCGTGTTTTGTATCTCGGCGTCAGCGATATTTTCGCCGAGCGATTTGCCGGTAACCGTCAAACAATCATTATTTAGGAGATTCGGAATTTTACTTATCGCTTTCAGTATTGCACTTATGCCGCCGGCTGCATCAACATCCTCTACATGGAAGCTGCTCGATGGAGCTACCTTGCAGATATTGGGACACTTGGCAGAGACGGCGTTTATGCGGTCAAGGTCGTATTTGATGCCGGCTTCATTGGCCAATGCCAATGTGTGCAGAACAGTATTTGTCGAGCCGCCCATCGCCATATCCAGAGTAAGGGCATTGTCCAGCGACTTTTCGTTTATTATGTCCAGCGGTTTAATGTCCTTCTCGATAAGGGCCATAATCTGCTTGCCTGCGGCCTTGTACAACTGCTGCCGTTTCGGATCGACCGCCAGAATCGTTCCATTACCAGACAGGGCCATCCCAATTGCCTCACATAGACAATTCATCGAATTGGCGGTAAACATTCCTGAGCAGCTACCTTGTCCCGGGCAACCTGTGCATTCAAGCTCTTTTAACTGTGCCTGGTCGATTTTACTGGCGTTGAACTCGGCAACGCCTTCAAAAATACTTATAAGGTCTACCGTTTTTCCATCTTTTGTTTTGCCGGCTTTCATAGGTCCGCCGGATACAAAGATAGTCGGAATATTGAGCCTGACTGCCGCCATTAACATACCGGGGATTATTTTGTCGCAGTTGGGAATGCAAATAAGACCGTCAAAACAGTGCGCTCGTACCATAGTTTCTACCGAATCGGCGATAATTTCACGCGAGGCCAACGAATATTTCATGCCGGTATGGCCCATAGCGATGCCGTCGCAAACAGCTATGGTATTAAATTCAAAAGCGGTGCCTCCCGCCTCGCTGACCGCCTCTTTGACCACGCGACCAACCTTATTTAGATGAACATGACCCGGCACTATCTCGCAGAAACTGTTGGCAATGCCGATGAACGGTTTTTCAATATCAACGTCACTTAATCCACACGCGCGAAGCAGACCTCTGTGCGGCGCACGCTGAAAGCCTTTCTTGACGGTATCGCTTCTCATAATCCGGCCTTTCCAAAAAAACTTAACAAACTAATGCTCTGCAAAAACTCAAATGACTGGTGTCATTGCGAGCGAAAACGAAGCAATCTCATTCGTTCGAAGGTCAGAGATTGCCACGGCCTTTCAGGCCTCGCAATGACAATCTTTGTAATTGTAACCAGCAATTAAAGATAAATAAAGAAAAATCAATTGTTCTAAAGCTAACAAAATATATAATCACAACTTGACTCGACCCGTGAGATAGCCAACTACGATTTTGTCCTGATTCTCAATTTATTTATCTCACGGGTCTCGCTATAAAAATAGAAATTTGATTGCAGATAAATAGTAATGTTAGACAAAATTTCCATAGTTATATTAACTGCTGTCATTTGCCTATTTCTTCCTGCGGCAGGTTGTTCCCGAAGTGCCTATCTGACGCTGAAATTTACTGCCGGAGATTCAACTATCTATAAGGTAACAACGGAAACGGAAGATAGTGTTAAATTTGAGGGTTCATTATTAAACGATCCAGCACTAAAGAACAAACCTTACCAGCGTAATTACAGCCGAACCGAAATAACCTTTGCTCAACGGATACAAAGCACCGATGATAAAGGTAATGCCGTCACAAATATTACAATTAAAGGATTGAATTGTCTGTCTATATATCAAAACAATCCCGTTCTGGATTTTGAAAGCTCCGAAGAAAAAGACAAAAATAATCCCCTGATAAAACTAATTGGGCAAAGTTATACAATAAAGATTGCTCCTACAGGCGAATTAGTGGAAGCTATCGACGCCAACGAGGCGCGAAATGCTGTCGGTGAAAACCTGACTCCCACTCAGAGAGCTTTGACGCTGATTTCTGAGGATGAGATCAGAAAACGTCACTCAATCCAGGCCCTGCCTGCCACCGAAAGAAATACAATAAACATCGGAGACAAATGGAACAACTTAAGCACATTCTCCTTCCGCCAGATGGGTCCGAAAGCGTACGAAAGAACCTACACACTAAAAAAAATCGAAAACAAAAATAATCGACAGCTTGCAATCATCGAAATGAATGCAATACCATCCTCAGAAACAGCACGGCAGCTTCACCAGGAACAAGCGATGAATATTATTTCAAGCATGTTCGATAATGTTGAGACATATACCGGCGAACTGAGATTTGATTTGACTGCCGGCAGGGTCGAAAAATATCTTGAAACACTCCAGACAGAATGGATTATGGCCAATCCGAATCCGAAGAAGGATGAAGCTCCCGGTGTAATAAGACTTAAAGCCGTTCGCTCTTACAATTTAGAGAAAATTGAGTAGCATGTAGGGCATGTCCCGCATTGCTTGTTGAAAGGGATAAAATTGAAAGCTGCGTTGATAATTTTTAATGCCGTTATCCTTTGTGTTTTCACAGGATGCAAGTCCTCGCTTAGAGAAGACTCGATAAACACAGGTAAAATTCTTTTGACGGTAGATTTCCAGCCCAGCCAGACCCTTGAATACAGATTTGTCTCCAGCAGAGTGACGAAAATCAACTGGGACCCAACAAAAAACACATCCAAATCTACCGGGACTACCATTAGTGAATATCCCGAATCGATGGAGATGGTTGTCGCTTATACCCCTATACAGGTGGACCAGTATGGCCTTACAACCATCAAGGCCACCTGCAAATCAGTGAAAGTTACACGCAGCCAAGGCCCAGGTGGTCGAGCCGGGAGAAAAGACGCCGTGGAAAGTCTACGAGGTGAAAGCTTTACATTCACTGTTGGCCCTACCGGCAAAATAGAAGACTATTCACAATTAGAGCAGTTAATCCAGAAGACAGGCATAAAAGCCTTCCGGGAAGACCAGAGCCAGGGAAGGATTAAAGAGCCTGATATGATAAATGATTTTATAGCCTCTCAATGGTTTCTCTGGGACTCGCAGTCCAGTCTGGTAAATCCTTCCAAAGGTGTCTCGATCGGTCAAACCTGGAAGTCAAAATTATCTGTGCCTACTTCTATGTTATTGAGAAGAGCAAGAGATGTGACTTACAAACTTGATGAAATCCGTCAGTCCGAAGGACTCCTTTCGGAGAGTGACAAAGGCCGGCTTGCCGTGATACGCAGTGCGTACGAGTATGCAGAAACGGTTCCACGCGGCTGGCCGATTCCATACTCAGGCAGATTCCAGTTGAGCGGCCCTTTGGGCTTTCTATGGATGTTCTCCAAAGGCTTTAAAGTTCTGGATTTACAGGGTCAGGGCGAAGAATTATTCAACATCGATGCAGGACGGATAGAACAATATAGCCAGGAATATAGTGTGCTCCTTGAGGCATTGTCCGCGCCGCTTCCAGGCGCAAGGCCCAGGGTGACAATTGAACAAAAACTGTCAATGCAGCTTATCGAATGATTGGAGGTAAAGTAGATTGGAACAAAAGAATCTTTGGGCACCGTGGCGAATTAAATATATCCAGGGCTTGGGCAACTTGTCACAGACCGGTTGTTTTATCTGTCACAATCAGGAAAATCCACAGGATGACGATAAGAATCTGGTATTGTGGCGGACAGAGAAAAGCATAGTGATACTGAATCGCTTTCCCTATAACAACGGCCATTTACTAATAGCGCCGGTTCGGCATATCGGCGAGCTTGAGCAGGCAACAGATGAGGAGCTATTGGAAATGGTTAAGCTCATCAGAGAATCTCAGAAAGCTCTGTCTTTAGCGATAAAACCGCATGGCTTTAACGTCGGAATGAATTTCGGCCGATGTGCAGGAGCCGGGCTGCCGGAGCATCTGCACATCCATGTTGTTCCCAGATGGGATGGTGACACAAATTTTATGAGCGTATGCGGCGACGCCAAAGTTATTAGTCAAAGCTTAGTTGAATTGCTCGAACAGTTAAAAAAAGTTAGCAAAGACCACGATCTTCCAGGTTTATAAATATGTCCGGTGAGCTTGCCGATTACGCAGTCACGGAAAAAGAAAGTCACGGGCGTCAATTCACGGAAAAGCCGCACCCGTATCGCTCGGACTTCGAACGCGACCGCGACCGCATAATCCACTGCTCGGCCTTTCGCCGGCTGGAAGGCAAAACTCAGGTATTCACACCCGGCTTAGACGATTATTATCGAACACGACTTACCCACAGCATCGAGGTAGCCCAAATTGGAAGAACAATCGCCAAAGAGCTTCGGTTAAACGAAAGCCTCACCGAAGCGATATGCCTGGCACACGACCTGGGCCATCCACCGTTCGGCCACGCCGGCGAACAGGTCCTTAATAAATTAATGGCTGATTACGGCGGCTTTGAGCATAATAAGCAAACACTGCGGATTGTGGATTTGCTCGAACATCCGTATCCAGCCTTTACCGGCCTGAATCTTATGTACGAAACCCGACTCGGATTGGCCAAGCACAAAGGCCCATACGATAAGTCCCATGATGAAAACTTCGCTGAGCTGAACTGTTCTCTTGAGGGCCAGGTAGCCGATGTAGCCGACCGCATTGCGTACAACTGCCACGACCTCGAAGATGCCATGCGAGCACGCTTGATAAGACCAGAGCAATTACAAAATA
This sequence comes from uncultured Pirellulales bacterium, assembly GCA_964593945.1. Classification (GTDB taxonomy): domain Bacteria; phylum Planctomycetota; class Phycisphaerae; order Sedimentisphaerales; family Anaerobacaceae; genus CAZRMQ01. Next base: position 29,028 of record CAZQKO010000009.1, read on the forward strand.
TACAAATATTCACGGAAGCTGAGAGCCGAATAGACGCCAAAGCTATCAAAGACCGTACCATCCGCAGGACAAGAACCGCAAAAGCAATTATAGACAGGCTCGTCGGCGATTGTATTGACGCAAGTAAAAAAGCCCTTGCAGCAGCAAATGTTGAAAACTTAAACGACATTTACAGCAAAAGTGAAAATTTGATTGTCCTTTCAAGCCGGAGTGAAACTGAACTGAAAGAATTGGAGAAGTTTTTATTTGAAAATTTCTATAAGCACGAAACATTAATGCAAACAACAAAGAAGGTTAAGATATGGCTTGAGCGACTCTTTGAAAATCTGTGCCGAAATCCGCAGCTTATGCCTGGCTACTTCCAGCGGTTTATTGAGCAACAGGGCCTGCAGCGCACGGTATGCGATTACATCGCGGGCATGACGGATAGGTTCTGCTTGAAGATACTTAAAGAAATTTAACCGCGGATTTAACGGATTAACACGGAATTTGTTTATGTTTAGCCGTCACCGCTCTGGTGACGGTCCTTATTTTTTGCCACGAAAGGGCAAGAAAATGGGACAGGAGGACACCTTTAATTCATTCGTCCTTTAATTTCCTCAACATACCCTATATACGCAATACGCTATACGAATTCATCCGCAGCTTCGGCCTGCCCGCCGTCACCTTCGCTAATGCGGGCCTGCTTTTTCTTCTTCGCACGGCCTGCTCTGAAGCATAAATCCAAGATGTCTCGCTTCGCTCAAGTTTGTTATTTCACATTATACCTGTCCAAGGAGAACCCGCAAATAAATTTGCGGGCTAAATATTTTGGGAATGTGCTTTCTGTGGCTAATCCGTATCTCTTGAAGCATATCTCGCGTGTGGACTTCGTATTCCTTCGACCATGCTCAGGACAGGCTTAGCGGAATGACAACCTTTTTTTGTCATGTCGAGAGCAGTCGAGACATCTGGCTGCGGACGGTAATTGACTTCCATTCGAGAGCAGATTTCTCCGCTGTGGGCTGCCTTTGGCTGCCCTTCGGTCGAAATGACCAGAAAAGAGATTGCCGCGCTGCGCTCGCAATGACACCGAGAATCGAGATTGGAATTGCGTTAATATTCTTTGACCCCGTTAGAATACGTTTGTCGGTTGCGGTCTGCTTGGGGATGGCTTACGCCATTGCGCCACTCGTCTCGTCTTTCGTCTGACGATAAACGTAAGCCTTCTCCGCCGTAGTGACCTGCCTGCGCGTAGCCGCTTCGGCGAAGGCAGGCTACGAAGACCGGACCGAAACCAGCCACGCAACCGTTCTCCCTCAAGAGTCCATAGGACTACGATTTACGTTGATAGCATCCATTCTCCATAGCAGTCCGCCGGAAAACGCGCAGGGATTCTAATAGGGTTGACTTAAATGTCGCCTTTAGGTAACCTACAGCCCATGAGATAAAACAAAATATATCTCACGGGCTAAATTATGAAAAGATTGCTTGCATCCTGTTTCGGTCTCGGCCGGCTGCCGATTGCTCCGGGGACGTGGGGGTCACTACCGCCGGTGGCTGCCTTTGCCATTATGCAGCACTTTAACTTATCGCCGACTATGATATGCCTGGTAATGGTGTTGCTTATTTTGGCCGGCACTATTGTTTGTGTCGAATGTGCTCCGGCTACAACAACAGCAACCGGAAAGACAGATCCGCCGGAAGTTGTGGCCGATGAGTTTGCAGGCCAGGGGCTTACTTTGGTTTTCACATGCGTACTAACAAATCCTCCGGTCTTAGCTGCTACTATAGGTGGTTTCCTGTTATTCAGGTTGTTTGATATTGCCAAGCCCTGGCCTATACGCAAACTCGAAAAACTACCTCAGGGATGGGGCATTCTTGCCGATGATTTATTAGCCGGCATATATGCCGGGATAGCGTTATTGCTCTGTTTGAGATTGTACGCTCATTTTGGCAGTGCTTCTTGATGTTGGTGAAGATTTTCGGCGTTTTTGAAATTGTAGGGTGGGGTTTGCCCCACCATGACCTTATCGGTGAGCTAAAGCCCACCCTACTCTTTCCCAATATCACGATGTTCTACCCTCCTTTCATAAACGGTTAAACACGTATCGAGAGATAGGAAACGACAGTGGCAGCAGAATATTCTGTTGACGTTTGTAAAACGCTTGAAGAGAAATTTCACGCAGCGCAATTACATCGGCCGATGCGGGTCAGCCGTTTCGAGCCCGGCACGGAACTTACATATCACGTGACAGGGGTCGGCCCCCGCTCTTGTCTTCGCCTGCCCCTGCATCTCCCGACGCAAGGCGGGGCAGCGGGACAAGAAGACGCGGGGGCACGAGTGCATCTGGTTATTGAGAAATTTGTAGGCGGAGGTTTTGCGGGGCAGGTTTATAAAGTAAAGATTTTGGCAATCGAAGCAAACGATGGGGCAATAGATGGACTCGAAGTGGGCCGGGTTTATGCGATGAAGATTCTCATTCCGCCTTCGACCTTCAGTCGGCTGTTCCGTAATTTGCTGTACTGGATTGGCTTTCAGGGACCATTTCAATTGCAGGTCAATCCTGCGGCGGCCAGAGCCGGCGCACTCTGGCAGAAATTTATCCGAAGAGGCGCTAAGATTCGATTTGGTGATGAAAATACCGTTGTCGATATTTATGCAACATTTGTTGATAGCTCCTTAGGCAGTTGTGGAGAACTGAGTGAGTGGGTTGACGGACGCACCTGGCGGCTGGAAGTCGATGACCACCTGGACCTGCTTTCGCGCTGGCGCAGGAGCACAAAGATAAATGCTGAAAAGCCCTTCGATTTCACTCAGGGCAGGCTCGCCTCGCCTGAATACCGGGCAAAATACGAGTTTATGCACAAATTTGTCGAGCATCTGCACGATATGGGTGGCTACGAATTCGCGAGGCAATACGAATGGTCCACCTGCAAAAGTCAGCCGAACTGCCTGAAACGACAGGGTACTGAGAACAATCCCTCGTCCGGTTTAGTGGCGGTTGATTTTAGAGCGGGACTTACACTGCTGCCGTTTTTACCGATGAGTCCGGGAGATTTCAAGC
>CAZQKO010000010.1:0-28178 GCA_964593945.1 uncultured Pirellulales bacterium
TTAGAGCACTGCATCCGCGAAGATCTAAATAAGACCTCGCCGAGAGTAATGGCTGTCCTTCGGCCACTAAAGGTTATTATTGATAATTATCCGGCTGATCAGGTCGAAGAAATGGAGGCCATAAATAATCCGGAAGACCCGAGTGCCGGCACACGGAAAGTCTCATTCTCGCGGCAGCTTTATATTGAGCGGGATGACTTTATGGAGGAACCGCCGAAAAAGTTCTACCGCCTTGCACCCGGTCGAGAGGTTCGACTTCGATACGCATACTTTATCAAGTGCACGAGTGTAGTTAAAAATGCCGATGGCGAGATTATTGAGCTGCACTGTACTTACGACCCTGCTACGCGAGGCGGCGACGCTCCGGATGGGCGTAAGGTCAAGGCGACACTGCACTGGGTCAGCACTCGGCATGCGCTGGATGCCGAAGTTCGTCTATATAACAACCTCTTCACAAAGGAAAGTCCGGAGGAGGTAGAAAATGACCAGGATTTCACCGTCAATCTGAATCCCAACTCTCTTGAGGTCCTGACGGATTGCAAGGTTGAACCGTCACTCAGAGAGGCAAAACCACTACAGCGTTTCCAGTTTGAACGGCTCGGCTATTTCTGCGTTGACCCCGCTAGTTCTAACGAGAAGCTCATCTTTAATCGCACTGTCACTCTCAAGGACGATTGGGCAAAGATTCAGAAATCACAGAAAACTTCGTGACTCATTTAATGTTTCCGATTAGTTAGCAGCTTGACAAGCTTTTTGTCTTTAACTTTCCGAGCGATTTCTAAAGGTGTCATCTTATGCGTCTTTACTTTAGGATTTGCACCACTGTCGAGCAACAATTGCGCAATATCATGGTAGCGACACACAACAGCATAGTGAAGAGGCGTTGCGCCCCAGCTATTTACTCTGTTTATATCGGCTCCTTTGCCAATGAGTAGCGTGACAATGTCAGCATGGTTCCAATAAGTCGCTGTATGGATGAGCGTATCACCCTTTGTAAATGCCAACCGCGGTGGATATATTACCTGAAGTCGCGGGTTAGCTCGTTGCATTTCCTGCGTCTTAAACCAGCTAAGCTCACGTTCGATAGGATCCGTCTTGTCGGCGCGTACATTCAAATCCACAGTTTGGTCAGAAGTCTGGCTGTTGGCATCTGCTCCTCTCTCAAGTAAAAGCGCTGCAACATCTGTGTTTCCCTTAACAGCAGCCCAGTGCAAAGCAGTTTCGCCCCAGGGACCTCTTTCATCAACATCAGCCCCGTGATTTAAAAGAACCTGTGCTACATCTGCATAACCATTGTAGGCTGCAACCTGCAAAGGGGTCTGCCGATGCCGAGATTTGGTTCCAAGCTGCGCACCATTTTTCAAAAGGTGCTCAACCACCTCAGCGCTGCCTCCCCGAATCGCAGCAAAAAGAGGTGTCTCACCACTCGCCTGTGCGTTCACAAGGGAGGGGTCACCTTGGATTAACTCGTCTACTCGTTTTAAGTCACCCAGCCAAGCTATGTCAAAGATGGTATAAACTGAACCACACTCAAGAAGGTAAGCCGCAACCTCCTTACGTCTGCGGGTTCTATCCTGCGGCCATCTGTACACATCCCCGTCCCAGACAGGCCTAACTGCATAGTTAAGTGGAGTTTTGTTATTTCCTGACTTTGCATTAATATCAGCGCCTTTTGAGACAAGCAGCTTCGCCGCATTTATACATCCTTCCTGTGCGGTTTCGTGAAGGGGGGTTTCACCTGCTCTGTCTTTTACGTTTACATCCGCGCCATGATTAATGACCAATTCAGCCAGCCCGGTGTTGTCGGTAGCCGCAAAGAAATGCAGCACGGTAGGGGTAGAACTGTTTTCAACCTGCCAATTGACATCCGCCCCATTCTCGATGAGTAATTCGGCTGTTTCCAGGTCTTTTGCATACCGCAAAGCGCGCGGGTAACTTTTCGGGTCGGCTCCATGAGAGAGAAGCAGCCTAACGATCTCCTTGTCGCCTTTACCAACTGCGATGTAAAATACAGGTGTTGTGCTCCCTTTACCCCCTTTGTAACGCTGTTCTGCACGCGCGAACTCGCTGTTCCTGCTCAACATTGCGCTAACGGTTTTAATGTCCCCATTTTGGACAGCTCTGATGAAACGTGCCTCATCATCCTGCCGAAAAGCGAAAAGCGCCACGGCAGCCAAAAGAAGTACACCAGCCAGACCAACCGAAACTGCAAGACATTTTCTCGCCATCATACCCGCACTCTTTTTAACTTTAAATCAGCCACCCTCGCTACCTCATGGTCACGGTTCTGATTTGCGTTTTCTATTTTGTCAAAATCATCTTTATCGCAATTATTAGTAAGGCTACGCCGAAGATTTTACGTAAAAGTGTGTCAGGCAATCCTACGACAAGTTTTGCTCCTACAAGACCGCCGAGGAAAAAGCCTAAACACACGAAAGCTGCTATCTTCAGGTCAACAAACCCAGCCTTGTAGTATGTCCACGCTGCAAGCAGGCCGATGGGTGGCACCATAAGCGCCAGCGTTGTTCCCTGAGCCTGATGCTGCGACAGACCGAATAAAAAGGCCAAAGCCGGCACCATTACTATTCCCCCTCCAATGCCGAGCATACCGCTGACAACGCCGCCCAACAGGCCTACTAATAAATAAAGCACTATATTCATAATTTCCTGATCCTCTCTGGTTATGTGACGAAAAGCTCTTTGAATTTTTCCTCTATACTTGGACTTTCACACAGTGTCTGGCCGATTAGAACCGCCCTTACGCCGACCGATATTAGTTTTTCAACGTTGGCTCGTGTTTTTATCCCGCTTTCCGCAACCAGATCGTTTTTGTTATCGATGAGGCTGGCCAATCTGCTCGTGTTGTTCAAGTCCACCTCCAGAGTGGCGAGATTACGATTGTTGATTCCCAGAACGCTGTATCCTCTGTTCGGAAAACCAATCAGACTGCGGACGGCTAATAGGGTATCAGCCTCGTGAACCTCCAGAAGGACAGTTAAAGTTAATTCCGCAGCGGCTATCATCAAATCCATTAGATCGCCGGGTTTTAGGGCCTCAGCTATCAGCAGTATCGCATCGGCACCGGCAGCGCGGGACTCATACAACTGCCAGATATCGATAATAAAATCCTTCCGCAGAATTGGCAGGTCCACTACCTCCTTTATCTGCTCTATGTATTGGAGTTTGCCCTGAAAATATTTTTCATCGGTCAAAACGCTGATGGCATCGGCACCGCACCTTTCATATATCAATGCAATCTCCACCGCGTCAAAATCTTTGCGGATTATACCGGCAGAGGGCGAGGCCTTTTTAACCTCCGCTATAACGTTTATGCCTCGGCGGTTGAATTTGGTGACTGCCTTATAGAAGTTGCGGCATCTCGGCATCGAGTGAATCTGATCTTTAAGCTCTTCCAGAGTTTTTTGCCGTTTACGAGCTTCAACCTCGGTTCGTTTGTCAGCGATTATCTTGTCTAAGATATTTGCCAATGTTATTTTATCCCCGTAGTGCCTAAAGTTTGGAGTGCCTAAAATTCTAACTTTAGCTCACTTTAGTCACTTTATACTTTAGGCACTTTTCAGCATCTTGGGCAGCAAGCTCGATTATAAAAATACTTATGTCGTTTTGTCGGCCACGGCCACGTAACCCATACGAAGCTCGTTAAGGGTATTTTCAAGAACCTGCTCTTCCTCCTGTGTTAGGTTGCCCTTTGTTTTCTCCTGGAGGGTTTCGAGCATATCAACATTGTATCTTGCCAGCTCCAGATCCGGCTCTCTTTTTTCCTGTCCCTTTACTTCCAACAGGCCTAAGGCAAATAATGACTGTGTAGTAAGCATGCTTACCAACGCAGCGAAATTACCTCTTGGTATTGGACCGCGGCCTTTACGTTCTTCCTGGGTCTTCTTTTTTCCCGTCTCCTCTTGAGCAGCTAATATTTCTTTCTCTTTTTGAGCCTGCTGTTTCCAATCCTCATCGACTATGATCTTCTTATCTTCTTGTTTTTTTTCTTCTTCAGCCATAATTCTATGTCCCTATACATTTTAACTTTTATTTATTTACGATACTTTTTTGTGCTTCTATCGATATCTCTTTTCTGCTGACGTTCTGTGATCGACACCCGTTTGTCGTATTGTCTTTTCCCTTTAGCTAAAGCCAATTCAACCTTTGCCAGACCTCTTTTACTGAAATAGATTTTAAGAGGCACAAGGGTAAAGCCTCGCTGTTCAAGCTTGATTTTTATCCTGCGAATTTCAGCTTTGTGCAGCAGCAGCTTTCTTCTTCTTGCTGGCTCGTGAGAAGCCGGTCCGGCCTGCTGGTACTGGGCTATCTTTGCTCCAACCAGCCAGCACTCGCCATCTTTTACCCTCGCATACGAGCCGTCGAGATCGGCCTGCGCAGCCCGCAGCGATTTTACCTCGGTACCTAAAAGCTCAAGGCCGGCCTCAAACTTATCGATAAGCTCAAAATTCCGATAGGCCTTTTTATTAACCGCCCTGGGAGCCTGCTCGTCTTTATGCTTGCGTGGTTTTGCCGCCATTTACATTATGATAGTCAGGGAGGTGAAATTTGGCAAGAGTCGATATCCTGACGGACACTGATTTAAACACCGACCAGCACAAAGGTCAGTGTATGTCAGTGTTATAGTCCGTGTAATGCAGTGTTACCCTAATTCGTTAGAATCAAATCTCTACCATATTTTTTTACTGCATCTTTTTTGATATAGTCCATAATTCGAGCGAAGTGAATCGCGGGCTCAATCCGCTTTTTTCTTTTTTTGGCATTCGGATAGACAATCTTTAAGACTTTCTTTTTTTCCATCTCTCTTGGCTCAATTTCAAGTTTTACCGAAAAACCATACTGGGAAAGACAGTCAAGAGTCGGAGCCGGATACGGCTTTGCTATTGCCCCTGTGCACCGGCAGACAGAAGGAACGAGGGTTGGTGTAACATATCCGTCATCAATACCTATGTCAAAATTTCTCTTTTTCATGCTGACCAAAAACATAATGTGACCTGAAAACCATTTTCCTCTTACCTTTGCAGCCGCATATTTTGCGGTTTGGGCCGGCTGAACGGCCAGGTTTTCAAATTCCCGCTCTATAGCCAACGTCATCGCATCGTCATATTTATGGTAGATATCCTGAAAGGCTTGAGCTGCAATATGAGTACCAAGCAGATTTGAAAATGAGTCTTCCCATGAAAAGGCTGATGGATACTCCGGAAAAACTCCTATGCACTTATAGCCGAACCACGTCAGGATCTCGTGCCAGGTAGTTGCAGTGAAAGCTAAGTACTGCCCAAGCTTGATGGCGGCCTCACAGGCGACCTGTTCCTTAATCTCTTTCGGCAATTCCGCCCAGTTTTCCGGGTAATCAATTCGGACATAATATTTTGAACGGTCTGCATTTAATCCGAATGAAAATATGTTATCGGCCTGCATCAAACATTTAAAACTTTTTATTGCAAGATATTCCGTCCAGTCAGCGGCTATCCTCAGATGTGTAACATCAATATGCCCTGCATTGCAGGTATAGACTATCCCATTCTTTTCCAACAAATTAAACCTGTACCGATGTGATCCAAGATGTTCGGGATTCAGGAACTTTGTACCTATTGTGGTAGTGGGATAGCATCCTAATCGCGGTCGCGGTGCACCGCTAAATCGACAACCGCCTGCTCCGAGTAAAAGAAATGGTAAAAAATTCAAAGCCAACAATCGTAATGTCACGTTACCCTCCTTGAAATTGCATATCCTCCTGAGATCAAGTAGCTACAAAGCCGCTCGTAGCACATAAATTGCCCGCCCTGTCCGACTACGGCTTGGCGCTTCGCCGAGACGAGAGCAAGGTCGAAGGCTTGGCTTGCTGCCAATCCGTCGAAGACGGAGACATAATATAAGAATGATAAAATGAGGTCAAGAAACCAACCCTAAAAAGCTTGATTTCTGAGTGATTTTCGAATGTAAGATGTGTATTGAAAGTAAGTTGTAAATTTCTTACATATTTTTTTCCTGTGTGTTAAATTCACACAGACTACCTGTGTGTAAATCCGTCTCCTCGGTTACACTCTGCTCCGGATTCTCACTTGTCGGAACAGCATAATGCAGGTTTTTTGTGGTTCTCCACTGTGCTTATGGAAGTAAAATGCGGTTTTGACTTCTTATAGAGAAGGAACCTGTATGTCCTATATTTTCTAAAATCCTCCGCGGATCTTTTGCCATTGAAATATTTGGCGTACACGCGCTCTATTTGTTTCTTGTATTTCCATCGCAGAAACCTGGCCATTAGTTTATATCTGCCGTTTAAAAAGTCCAGGCTTGCTTCCAATGCAGGGGCAGCCACTTTCTTCATTGCAGTATCGAACAGGTCAAGATTTGGGGCCGTCTGAGGAGTAATGTCGATGTCCTTAACAAGCTCAAAAGGATAATGTGCTATCAGGTCATGGAATTTTTGTAGTTTGTGTCCGCCGCCCATAACACCATTTCTGCCTTTATCAACTCCCTCGACCGCGCTCTCCACAGGACGCCTGTCGGCGGGGACAACCTTGAAGACATCACATATTAACAAGCAACCTCCGGCATTGAGCAAATCTGTAACGTTTTCCAGTGCTTTGCTCATGTTGACATACTGGAAACTCTCACTGAACAAAATGAGGTCATATCTACGGTCAGTTTTTAACTGTTCAAACATACACTCGAATAAATGTGCTCTATCTCCTAAAAGCGCATGGACCTGCTCGCTAAGAAAATGACTTGGGCTGACACAATCCACGCTATAGCCTGCATCCATCAGTCTTTGGGCGATATGTCCTGTGCCGCAACCAACATCCAGTATCGTTTTTACCTCGTGCGGAATGTGAGATATCAGAAAATCCGTATACTGCTCCTGAGCCTTATGCAAATTGGCTAAGTCTATACTCAAGTCAAGAGTCCAATAACCGTAATGCAGGTTTTCAAGCTTGAAAAAATGTTTGCCACAAATCGCGGCTAATTCCAAGCCAAGCTCACGCGATGATTTTCCTTTTCGTCTGCTCATAAAAAGTTCCGTTCGTTGTTGGTGCTACGCTGATTTGCACTGTTGCTAAAAGCACGTTTCAGGTGCTATCGACTAACTAAAGCAAATCTCTCAAGGTAAAATAAAATCACTTTTTGTAACAGGGAACGGTCAAAATATTGTATAGATTTTATCAATATTATCATAGATGATTTTATCGAACTATTTATTTATGTTGTTTGGTCTATTCAGCAAAGCTCCTGTAAAGTAATAAAAATACGTAGTTTCCACAAGAAACATTTTTCATGCGAGATGGTACTTATTAGTGGGACGGCAAGGAGCACGGAGGCTCACGCCTATCCCTTTACAAAGATATTTATCTATCACTGAAAATAAACTGACAAATAAGTTTTTGAAGCTAAGCCTATCAACTACCCTCAAGACAGGCCTATTTTGTTATTTCCTGTTTTAATTGATCCTCGAACACTTTGTAGCTATCCCGTCCGAACAGACAAAAGACGACCTTTTCCAGGCCTGTTTGACCTTTAAGATAATCGATAGTAGCTTTTAGCATTACTTCGGCGCATCTTTGTATAGGATAGCCAAAGATGCCGGTGCTTATCGCCGGGAAGGCAATGCTCTTTAGGTTATTTTCATCAGCTAATTTCAGTGAATTGAGCGTGGCATTTTTCAATTTGTTGTCTTCATCACCTTCGCCCATTCGTGGCCCGACCGCGTGAATCACGTACCTTGCCTTTAGATTGCCGCCGGTAGTAATCACGGCCCCGCCTACATAAGTTCCTCCGATTTTGTAACATTCCTGCTGTATCTGAGGGCCGCCTTTTTTCCTGATTGCTCCTGCTACACCGCCGCCGAGGATTAATTGAGCATTGGCAGCATTAACAATAGCCTCGGTTTGCATCTCCGTAATATCACCTTCGAGAAGCTCTAAAACACTATTTCCTATATTTACTCTCATGGCAAAAAGCTTTTTTTCACCTAAATAAGATGCGTGGCGCCCTACCGACAAAGGCGGAGTGAAAATGGGCCGGGGTGGATTCGAACCACCGTAGGCTCACGCCAACGGGTTTACAGCCCGTCCCCTTTAGCCACTCGGGCACCGACCCAAAGTCACGCAAAAACGTAACCCATCTTTTTATCAAAGTTTATAGATAATAGAATGGTATTTCAAGAAAATAATCTGCCTTGATTTAGAAGTCAAACGGTTGCGGTTGCAGAACTCGTGACGGTCCCTTAGGGATACGTTAGACGATACGAGACCCGTTAGATAGCCGACTGCGATTTTGCCCTGATTCTCAAGTTATTTATCTAACGGGTCGAGTAGCGCAACCGATAAATGAACTCATCCGTACCTTCGTTTCAGCATTTCTCTTTTCTGATAACACTGCTCAGTGAAAACTGCTATCTCTGAATCAAGATTTGCACTCGCTGAATCGCCAAAGAAGGCATGGATTATCGGAAAAACCAAATCTGGTTTTCTTTTCCTTAATTCTTTTGCCATCCCCTCGATCTTCGCCGTTGCAACTCCTTCTTGCATACAGGTAAAAGGTCCTACATGGAAGATGCCTGAAATATACGCATCAGCCTTAGGCCTGGTCAACTCATTCATAAAATAATACGCAATCCCAGTGCTCAACGGGGATTCGCCTTCAATATTTCCATGAAATTCATGCTCGGCCTCCAAAGTCTCAATGATTTCCATCGGCTTTGGAAGAACATGCCTTCCATCAAGCACCTCATGAAACGGCTCAGCTATCTTTTGCTCGACGTAAGACATGTATCTGCCCTTAATAAAAGACCTGGCAAACTTAGCCAACTGCATGAATGTCCTGGCCGGATTAAGTCCTTTAATCCCCAATTTAATATCCCGTTTTGCATTTCTCTGGTTCATCCGGTTTACGTAATCCAGCCAATCGGTAATAGGGTCCCTTATTGCCTCCAGGCCGGAATCCCCTAATTGCCTGATTACAAAGCTTGTATATGGGTCATGCTGTCTCATGTAGATTTCACCTATATAAAGAACAAGAGGAAACCTCTCGCCGTTTCGCATATTAATTGCTTTGAACAAAGATACTGTTTCCTCCCCCCACCGCAGGAGACCAGCCATCACGGCGCCTTTTTCCACTACCCTTTCCAGCTCGCCGAGTCGATCTTTTTTGAGCTTCTCTACTTGTTTTTTATCTTGCGCGTAAGGGTAAAATCTCAAAAAGGTATCTTCCAGCAGGTCTGAGGCCTTTATTGCCTTAAACAAGATTTTCTGCAATTTAATTTTGTCTGCCGAGCTACAGCCGCTCGGAAGCGGAACATCAATGTAATCTGTTTCTGAAGACGGACCTAACACCGGGACCTTTGATAAGCCCCTCTGGTGTATAAATTCTCTTAGAATTTCCGAGTACTTTCCAAATCTGCACGGGCCGCTGGTCGTCGGCAGCAAAACAAGATATTTATCTTCTACGTATGCCTTGGACCTTTTTTCAATCTCCTCATTAAGAAATCCGAGCGCGTCACCAACAACACCTTTTAGAGGATGGCAAACTTCCGTGTAAATATGCTGCCTGGCTATTTCATTGCCTCTTTGTGTATTAGTAGGCAGCACCTTAGCATCGATTCCAAAATGCTTAAGCCCCGACACCGCAAGGTAGCTGGCATCTCCCATATACGGTATCAACCAGGTCCGGTTTGCACTGCCGTTATTTGAAGTCATCTTTAGATCTTCAATCCCCAGCGGTTTCGGCCTGCTCTGGTTCACGACCCTTTCATGAGCTTCCGTTCTTGTGACAAATGGCGCGTTGTTCGTCTGGGCGTCCGTCAACAAAGTAAGCAAAGGCTTATTAGCTGACTGCTGTATCTTTTCCTCCTGGTAGATTTTTAAGCTGTCCGGCCCACAGGCGAAATTCATCATCCTTACAGCGAACAAGTTAGGATGATTAGCCACAAATAAATGTGCCTTTAGTATTTTGACACTCTCTACCCAGAACTCATTCTCCACGAAACCATCAAGCGAGACATTCTCGAATTTATGCTCTAAGAATATTTGCGGTATATAGTCCAGTCCACGCACCTGGGAAAACATTGCTCCTGAATTGGAGCTTGCCTCCGGATCAAGCAGGACATAATCTCTTCCAATTCCGACATACGCCTTTTGGTCGGCCTGTTCGATTCTCTGCAAAAACTTGTCGCCCTCTTTGTAAAGCTCGTCCTTGAAACCGTCTTCCGCCTCATCCGCATACCTGATTGCCTGCCTTATATGTTTATCTGTAAATCTGAAGCCTAATCTTGCGAACTCTTTTTTTATCTCTCCAACAAGCAGCATTAAATCTCCGAAATGCAAAATTGGATTTATCTGTTTGCTTTTATCGAGGGAAAGGACATCGTTTAAAACATAACCTTCGGATTCCGTATATATACAGTATTTAAGGTCCGGAGGCTCTTGTCTTCTGTGCTCAATGAAGCTCGGATTAAATAAATACTCCACGTCCGCGCAGGCATTTAAAATATATGCATGGCCCGTTACCAGCTTTCTGGCTATGCAGAACTCGGTTCTTGAGTTATCAACTCCTATCTTGGCTATGTCTTTATCGCTTCTCGGCGATACAACCGGATGAAACCCGAGCTTTTTGAATAACGCTGCGCTCCAGATTCCCTTTTCACTGAGCGTCGCAGTGCTTCTCTTAATACCCACTGTCCTTACTACATTATTTCCTGCTTTTAATGAAGAAATATCCTCCAGCAAACTGCCGTACTTCTTGAAGTGTTTTTCATATATCTTGTGATATTTTTCAACGTAATCCGTTTTAGGTTTGCTGGCAGATTCCGAGTTGCCCCTCGGACAGAAACCACCTGTAAAAATTTTGTCGTCCTCGATAGAGAAAACTTCAAGCTGACAATCTCTCATGCCGCAGGACTTTTCTTTGAATAACTCTCTACATGAGATCTTTTTCTTATCAAAAGACATATCAACCAAGGACCACCCTCTGAATGCAGTCTCACATTTTTTCCCCTGCTGCTCAAGCCGCTTTATATTCTCAATGATGTCGAGCGCCTGTCCCCAGGCACCAAACATTTCCCGGTGCGGATAGGCCTCGATTTCCTTATCTGTCACCTGGGCAAGGGCTGCAAGAAAGGCTGTGCCTAATGGAGGGCCGCCTTGAGCAGAACATTTCTGGCCAACATGCTGAGAGCCTCCCACGAACTTATAATAATAGCTTGCGGCTGTCCCCCGCACTATAGCGGCGGCTATTTCTTCCCTGCTGAAACCCTCGGCGATGAGCCTGTTCTCATCCATCTCCATAAATACACCACAGGTAGAGTCAATGATAGGGACCCTCTCAGCCTTAAGAGCTGCTTCCTGCAAAGAATTCTCCACGTTTAGATTTATAATATCCGCCATATTATCAAGGGTTTGGCCGGAGCCTGCCTGGCAGCTATAGTTCATTTTTGCCTGCTTGACAGTTTCGTCTTTAGCAAAGGTGGTGAACTTCATATCCTGGCCGCCAACCTCGAAAATCGTATCTATGCCGGGATCGTAGTGTTTGACACCAAGAGCATGACATGTGATTTCATCGGTGATTCTATCTGTTACTTCCACGCCCTTATCTTCCAGCTCTTTTAACCTCTTTTTGCTAACTAATATCTTCTCATATAACTTTCTGGCAGAACCGGTGGCACCAACCCCTCTGACAATGACCTTGTCCTTGTGCCTGCTCAGGTATTTTATAACGAGCCTCAAAGACTGCTCTGGATCCCCATGAGTCTTTATATAAAGTTTATCTAACAGCCTACCCGTCTTTAATTCAACAAGGGCGCCCTTTGTTGTAGTGCTGCCTCCGTCTATTCCCAATACTACCTCTGTGCCATTCTCTATTGATTCCTTTAGGCTGACGCTTTTTTGATGAACCTTATCAAGATACTTATAAAGGGCAGGTGCAAACTGCCTTTTCTCCCGGCTGTACTCCGCGACCTCCTCAAGCCTGCCTGGAGCAAGAATGAACGTAGAGCCTCCTTCTATCCCCTTAAGGGCGGCACCAATTGCAGCTATACTGTGATGATACTCAGGCCTTATTAACGGTATTCCAGTAAGACTCTCCATGTTCTTTTTAATCATATCATTAGTAAAAACTCCTCCTGAGATGATGGCGCTGTTGTGATTATCTAAGCTGTCGAATTCCCTCGATCCCAAGACGTCGATCTTATAATTCCTCGCAATGGTTCTGAAAAGGCCTGCTAAATTATCTTCTCTTTTTGCCCCCTCATTTTGTTTATGGATCAAATCCGATTGAATAACCACTCCACAACGAGCCAGAAATTCGCTTGGATCTTTTGACTTGTATGCTTCGCCCTCAGCTTTTTGCAGCATCTGCTCCAGCCGCACTTGTAGTTTTTTCCTATTTTCAATCCTGATTTTTTCTCTTTTCTGCTCGATTCGTGCAGTATTTGCGTCTTTTAAGCTTGGCTCTTTTAACTCACCTTGAAACAGTCTTCTGCATTGTTTTTCTATTAACGTACCGGAGCCACCGCCGCACTTGCTTCCTGTCCGCCATTCCTGAATGATTCGTTTGCCGTTTACCGACTTTACATGGAAGAAGTAGGAATCCTTCGCCCCTATGTGAAAAATATATACAGCTTGCGGAGCTAAAATCTCCGCTCCCTTTGGAATCGCTACGCTGTCATACACACACGTTACATCCTTGAAAACCATCGGAAAATATGAAGCGCCACTTCCAGTAAAAGCAGTGTTTTTAATACTGCTCTCTGGTAACCTCCTTGTCGTATCCAGCCATGCCTCTTTAACTGCGCCAATAGGATTCGCAAAGTGCATTATAGGCTTCGGACAGTACAATATTTTCTTGTCCTTGTTAATAACAGCATAATGAATGCTGCTGCTGCCAATGTCAAAGCCTACAAACAAATCCTCCGCCGTCCTTTTTTTCTTTCCTTTAACGCTACGCTCCATTATCTCTCCGTTATAAGCTCATATTAGTCCTGTTAATAAGCTGTTAAATTCTAAATGAGTTTTTATACAAAATCATCAGGCAAACAAAGGTAAATAATCTGAACTGTTAATTTTGTCAAGTAACCCACAGGTAAACCAACAGCTGTTCCACATCGGAATTCCCCCATATTAAACACCTATCTATCTGTTATATAAGGCCTTGGCAAAAATTAATCTGAAAATCAAACAATTTCACTGGTTATACTAATTATAATACTACTTTAAATTATTATAATATAAATCATATATAACATGAGTTCCCTGTTATAAACCGTATGTATACGGATACGTTTCAGGAATTGTTTGTTTATCTATTTAAAACAAGCTAAAATCAGTATATGTTTTTTTCACTAAAAAGACGGTTATAATACCTTTTTTGCTGGAAAATATTCCTTTATTAGTGTAGTCTTTCAAAATATTATTTTGTTTTAAGGGAGGCCTTTAATGAAAGTAAGCTTTAATAAAGAAGCCCTTGCTGATGCGTTAGGTATATTAACATCTGTAGTACCGGCACGAACACCAAAACCGATCCTGCAATGTGTTCACATAAATGCTGGAGAAAAAGATGTTCGCATATCAGCCACGGATTTAGAGACAGGGATTAGTTATTTATTAACAGAGGTACAAGTCGAAGAAAAAGGCGAGGTTGTAGTCCCAGCGGATAGATTAGCTGGTATTGTGCGCGAGAGCAGCGAAAGCGTGCTGATGGTAAAGACGGAAAATGGTACCTGCGAGATAATAGGTGCTGACAGCCATTTTACTGTCTATGGGCAGGAGCCGGAGCATTATCCTTCAGTGATGACCTTCGAGGGAGAAGCCGACATAACAATGCCGCTTGATAATCTAAAAGCAGGTATTGAGCAGTGTCTCTTTGCTACAGCCAAGGAAACAAGCCGTTATGCTATTAATGGTGTGCTTTGGGAATTCAAGGGCAAGAAGCTGATTGTAGTTGCTACAGACGGAAGGAGATTGGCGCGCTCCAGAGTCAATCTCAACTCATCTCCAAGCGAGAAAATTACCACACAGAAAATTATAGTTCCTGCCAGAACTATGGCGTTGCTTGCTAAAATAAGTGCACACGAAAAGGATAACCTTGAGGTGAAACTTAATGATAACCAGGTAGTTTTTAGACATGCAAATGTGGTTATAAGTTCGGTTCTTGTAGAAGGAAAATTCCCCAACTATGAGGACATAATCCCCAAAGACTATAGTAATAAGATTGTTTTAACAACCGAGGCGGTTTTAAGTGCTGTTCGTCGAGCAGCCTTATTAACAAGTGAAGAGTCAAGAGGCATCAAACTCTCTATAAGCAAAGATATTATTGAGTTTTCAAGCCGAGCGCCTGAAGCTGGTACTGCACAGGTCACTATTCCCGTTGAATATGATGGCAAACCAATTGATATTGGTTTTAACCCACAGTTTTTGATTGATGCCCTGCGGGCTATGCATACAAATGATTTCGAGATGCAACTGGGCCAGTCAGATACGCCCGGTCTTATAAAAAGCGGAGCGGATTTTCTTTATGTTCTGATGCCGATAAGCCTTGGTTAGCAGCTGGACTAAGTCGCAAACTAATGCTCAGCGAAGCCATCAAGGAACCACGAAGATTCAGGATTCTATATTTGTAAATTATGCGCTTACAGCGATGAATTAATTTTATAAGTAACGGTTAATAACGGATGGTGGAAAACCCTTATTTCTTTGAAAGGCAGACTGAGGATACAGCAAAGCTAAGTGATGTGCTTGCGGTGCTGATGGACAACAAAATCGCGCCGCAGCAGGAGCGATTTTCTTCTGTATACGAGATCTGGCAGCAATTACTGCCGCCCGAGCTTTCCAGGCACTGCCGAATCGATACTATTTCCAACGGACAGCTAAAAGTGCTTGTAGATTCACCTTCTTATATGTACCAAATTCAGTTGTGCCGATCAGATATTCTGGCGGGATTAAAAAGTCATTGTCCACAGTTTCGCATAACAAGGCTTAAACTTTCTGTTGGTTGAATATCAACGTAAATTGTAAAGCGAAAACCGAGAAAAGTCCGATTTATTACTTAAGCACCCCCGTTCCTATTTTTAACAGGAGACATGGGGGCAGGATAACAATTCTACACGGCAGGTTTATATGGATACACATAAATACGATGCAAGTAATATAAAGATACTTGGCGGGGTTGATGCGGTTCGCAAACGGCCGGATATGTATATCGGCGACCGAGGCGTTGGCGGCCTTCACCATTTGGTCTATGAGGTGCTGGATAATTCTATAGATGAGGCTATGGCCGGCTTCTGCCAGAATATAACTATCAGGATAGGTCCTGATGGCAGCTGTATGGTTGAGGATGATGGCAGAGGTATACCGGTGGAACTGCACAGGGAGGCAAAAGTCAGCGCTTTGGAGGTTGTCCTTACGACCCTTCATGCCGGCGGCAAGTTCGACTCGGATAGTTACAAAGTAGCGGGAGGACTGCACGGCGTAGGTGTCAGCGTTGTTAATGCGCTCAGCGAATGGCTCGAAGCAGATGTTTATAGGGACGGCAAACACTATCATTTTGAATGTGCTCGAGGCAAGAGAAACGGACCAGTGAAGGAGATAGGAACAACAAATAAAAGGGGTGCGAAAATAACGTTTATGCCGGATGAGGATATATTCGGCGATACTGAGTTCTCATACGATACGCTTCTGAAGCGAATACGCGAGATGGCATATTTAAATGCGGGCCTAAGGATCGCATTTTGTGACGATCGAATAAAGAAAAAAGAGGTATTCAAGTTCGATGAGGGCGTCAAAGCCTTTATCAGACACCTCAACGAAGGCAAAGAAACACTGCACAAGGATGTAATTTACTTAGCCAAAGAGGACCCAAAGTCGAGGCTGAGCTGTGAAGTGGCTATGCAGTATAATGATGGATATACCGAAAATGTTCTGGCTTTTGCAAATAATATCCGGAATATCGACGGCGGGACACATCTTTCCGGCTTTAAAACCGCCCTGACGAGAACTATGAACTATTACGCCAAGACTAATAACCTGCTTAAAAACGGCCAGGCAACAACCGGCGATGACTTGCGTGAAGGATTAACTGCGGTAGTGACGATAAAGCTATCAGAGCCCCACTTTGAGGCACAGACGAAAGTCAGGCTGACCAATCCCGAAGCCGGCACTTTCATTGAAACCACTGTTAATGAGCAGCTTGGACATTACCTGGAGGAACACCCAACCGAGGCCAAACGTATTTTGAATAAGGCTATCCAGGCTGCGGCTGCAAGAGAGGCTGCAAGAAAAGCGCGTGAGCTTACACGGCGTAAAGGTGCTCTTGGCAGTGCCAATCTACCCGGCAAGCTCTGGGACTGTGCCAGCAAGGAAAAGACCTCTACAGAAATTTTCATCGTCGAAGGTGACTCAGCCGGCGGCTCGGCAAAGGCCGGCCGGGACAGGAACATACAGGCGATTCTGCCTCTAAAAGGCAAGATTCTTAACGTGGAGAAGGCCAGACTGGAGAAGATGCTTGCGCATGATGAAATCAGAACTATGATAAGCGCTCTTGGAACTGGTATCGGCATAGATGAATTTGATGTGCAGAGATGCAGATATGGGAAAATAATATTGATGACGGATGCAGACGTCGATGGTGCCCACATCAGAACGCTGCTTCTGACCTTTTT
Organism: uncultured Pirellulales bacterium; assembly: GCA_964593945.1. Lineage (GTDB taxonomy): Bacteria > Planctomycetota > Phycisphaerae > Sedimentisphaerales > Anaerobacaceae > CAZRMQ01. The sequence continues at coordinate 16,670 of CAZQKO010000010.1, forward strand.
GTTTAGACAGATGCAACAGCTGCTTACCGAGCGTATGATTTATATTGCTCAACCGCCTTTGTATGAAATCAGGATCAAGGGACAGAGAAAGTCTGAATATATCCTGAGTGAAGCTCAGATGCGAAAGCGTATGGTTACTCGCGGCCTTGAGGGCACAACACTATTCATAAGGAATGGTGAAGCAGGAAAGAAACGCTCCAAGTCACAGCAGACCGCTAAGGCAGGCCGAGGACAGGTCCGTACAGTTCAGGACAAAGAATTGTCAACTCTTGTTAAATACCTGGCTGATGCTGAAAGAATTATCAACGTTCTTACAAGACGGGGGATCAATTTTGAAGAGTTTGTAAGTGCACATTATAATCCTGCAAAAGGTGGGCTGCCGCGTTTTATTATCAAGGTGCAGGGCCGACCCGACGAGGTTTTTTACGAAAAGGGCGAATATGAAAAACGATTAGATAAGCTTGGTGAGTCAGTGGAATATGATGCCGAGGAGCTGCACGAGCTGGTTCGTATTAATCAGATAAATGATAAGTTAAAAGATGAATTCAGCTTGGACCTGAGTGATTATCTATTAAAACTGGTTAAAGCTGTTTCCGGCGAGGCTGTGCCGACCAAGTTTCAGTTAGTCAATGACAAGGACGCTTACGATATCGCATCGCTTGGTGAAATCTGTCCGTCGATCCGGCAAATTGGCGGCAGGGGAATCGAAATAAAACGCTTCAAGGGTTTGGGGGAGATGAATGCTGATCAGTTGTGGGATACCACTATGAATCCCGCTACACGGACACTGTTGAATGTTCGTGTTGATGATGCCGGCGAGGCCGACAGGCTCTTTAGTATATTGATGGGTGATGATGTGGAAAAACGACGGAACTTCATTCAGGAACATGCGCTCGAAGTCCAGAACCTCGATGTTTAAAAAGAAAACCCCGCAATAAATTGCGGGGCTAAATATATAGGTCACAGAGGGTGGTTTTGTAAATTGATTATCAACTACTTACTGTGTAAAAATTAGCACGCGTTCACGGAACTTATCAAAATCCAGGTCACCCTTAGCAAAGGTGTCGATGTCAGACTTTTTCGCTCGAATGATAAGAACTGTCGCAGATGTGACCTCTAAATCACTTGGTAAAGCTGGTGTAACTATGCTCATTGATTTTTCATCTTTGTTTTGTACGATGACTTGACCTGTTCCGGGAAGCGATCTCATCATACTACCATAGCCGCCGTAGCCACCACCCCTGTAGTCGCCATAGGACAAGCCGCCTCCGGTGACTGTAGCAATCACCGACTCGTCTGGTTTCAAGCCTCGGATGTTTGATGCGTGTTTTAATGCTTTGATAATGTTTGTCTTGAGGTTTTCCACTTTCTCAGCATCATATTTCTCTTCTTCGCGTTCTGTTCTGCGTCTTCGGTCTTTTTGCGGCTCGTATATTTCCTGCTTCATCTGATCCCAGACCGGGTCAACATCTTCTTTTTGAGTTTGTTGTTCTTCTTCCTGCACTGTAGGTCCAGATGAGAGCGGGAAATCCACCTTCTTTAGGAACAGCGCGCCATAGCCTTGAAGGTACATAGTTTGAGCCGTTCGGCCGCTCTGCACAAAAAAATCCCTAGAAAACCACATGTTCTTGGACTGTTCCTGTCCCAATTGTTTGTCAAAGATACGTGCCATAACAGTCATATCTTCCACTATTGTAGCGAGGTCTTCAGCCTTCATTTCTGAAGTTGGGATCACCAGGACTTTGCTGGCACCGCTGTGTGGTAATGAAATTCTGGGATTAAAGCGGAGCTCAGCAAGATTTTTACTCAGTTTAGAAAGGCTCTTTGCTCCCGTGCTTTTTGCAGCTTCCATCTGCTCACGTGCAGCGTCCATCTGCTCACGAGCGGCTTCCATCTGTTCTCGAGCAGCCTCCATTTGCTCCTGTTTTGCCGCAGCCTCAGATGCTTCTACCTGCGCCGGTTCCGGAGTGGTAGGCGCAGGGGTCGGCTCGGGTGGTGTCGAAACCGCTTGAGCTAATGCAAGACCTGACGCGGTCAAATTGAGAATGACAAGTACAGTAATTGTTCGGGTTAAAGTCTTCATTTTTTGCTCCTTTCGATTTTAAATTAACGTTAATAAGTTACATTAGATAGTTACTTCTGCTATTTTATGTTTATTGAGCCGTTGTGGGTTTCAAGGTAGAGTTCACCCTCGCCTTTGCCGAGTGTCCCTGTAAGTTTTTTCTTAGTTATCTTTCCTGTTACAGTTATCGGCAAATCGGTATTTATTGAGCCATTGTGCGTCGAGAGATCAACTTTGGCGGAGTAGTTCGGCGGAACTGTTAGACTGACGCTGCCATTGTGAGTAACCATTGATACATTGCATGCCGGCGGGGCAACTGTAGAGTAAAATGCCTTTGCGTTGCCGTTGTGGGTTCGAAGTTTTATATCGCCTGAAACGTCTTCACAAACGACTAAGCCGTTATGTGTTTGAAGTTGTGTATTGCCTGCAATTTCTTTGCAAACTATTTTTCCATTGTGCGTTTCAAATTTGGCTGTTCCAGAGATTTTCTCTGCTGTGACCTTTCCATTGTGCGTTGTGCCGTTGAGCTGTCCGGTTAAACTTTTGATTTTTAGAGCCCCATTGTGTGTGGTAAGGTCGGCGCTGGTTTGGTTCGGGACAGTTACATCAAGACTGACGCTGACGTATTTGCCCGGAGCCAATTTAGGCTTTTCGATTTTTGCAGTGAGCTTTTTGCCGGAAGAGATAAGCTCTACTTTTACCTCTTCAACGAGCTTTTGAGCGTTTTCTTCGGTGTCTGCCTTGGCGATAATCGTGGCTGTGAGACTGCACTCAGCAACATCGGCGCCGGTGATATTGATATAACCGTTGTGGGTTTGAGCTTCAAATAGGCTGCCTGCCGGCAGAGGCTCTGAGAGGTGGACTGTCTTTTCATATTTTGCCGTTGGAATACAACCTTCTGCACAGGAACAGTCCACAGCAGCAATCAGCAAACACAACAAAAAAACCACATGTACCTTTGGGAAATTATATTTCTTCATTTTTTTCTCCTTTGATTATGTGTTTTTCCTGTTTTTTGGGTTATTTTATTCTTATTAAACTGTTATGTGTTTTCAGGTATACCTTACCAACACAGAGAAGTTGACCCGGACTTATGGTTTCCATAAGCTTTTTCTTTCTTGCCTTTCCGGTCACTGTCAGTGGTAAATCAGTTCTTATGGAGCCGTTATGCGTCGAGGCTGGTTTAAGATAGCAGTTTGTATTCATTTTTGGCCCCTTTCGATTACTCGGTTCTATTTGTTTCTTTCATTTAAGTTGTTTAAATTATTAGATTTATCCACACCTATGCTATCGGGTTGCGTATAGATCAATAGTTGCGCCATATCCTGCCTTGTACGCTGTAATTCATCCTCCGTCTGCAGGGCCAGTGTCTCTAAGCCGGCTGCAAGCTGGCTTTTGTCCTGCCGTCGATTGTGCTCTATTTGATTAAGGGATGATGCGAACCACTGGCGATCCTGCGTTTGAGCGGTGTTGATAGAATCGATAAGCTCCTGGAGGCGTTGGTTCGTTACTGTACTTGAGGCGGCTAATGTCTGAATCGCAAAGTTACTCAGGTCACGACGGTATTGCTGCTGAAGCTCATCTTTAAGCTGAGCGTACCCGCTTGCAAGGCCTACCTGCATATACTGACCCATCTCCTGGAGCACATTCTCTCGAATGGCAGGTTCAATGGCGGAGCGAAGCTGTTCTATATCCGGCGTTTTCGGGGCCGATAGTCGGCCAACGGTATAACCGCAGGCGATTAGTAATACCGCTGCCGCGGCGTATTTTATCAGACCTTTCATCGGTTTAATTCTGTCAATGAACCTTATTGTCTTGAACTCATCCTGAGGAATGTCGGCAGCTTCGATAAGTTTCGCAACTGTGGCTTCTGTTAGTTCCTGTGGTGGGCCTGGCGGAACATCCGTATTTGCAAGGGCCTCTATCGCCTTATCTAAAATGTCTTTCGGTTCTTCCATAATTAAACCTGCCTTTCTTACGTAACAGCAGCCTTTTCAAGATGTTCTTTCAGTTTTGTTCTGGCTCGGTGCAGCAATACACCGGCGGTGTTGGCTTTAATGCCAAGCTCTTTAGCAATTAGGCGGTAGCTCATATTGTTAAGATATCTCAGGCAGAAAACCTGGGCTTCCTGCGGCGGAAGCTGACTTAGTGCCTCTCGTAATCCGATAGCTAACTCCTGTGCTTGAATCTGCTGGAAAGGCTCAACATCGTTGCTTGGTACAGTAGCACAATCAGCAATATTGGTGCTGATATTAGGCTCACGCATCCGCTGACGCAGCCGATCTATTGCACGGGCGGTAGCTAACCGAATCAGCAACGCCGGGAAGCTTCGCACATGCTGGCGTCGTGAAACTTCCAGGGCACAGATGAACGTTTCCTGGAAGCAGTCAGCCGCATCTGTATGGTTGCCCAGCAGCCTGTATGCGGTGTTCCATACAATCGGGCCGTGCTTGTTCACAACTGCCTGCCAGTCAATTACCTGCAACCGAGTCTCCTTCAATTAGCCGCTCAGGGCCGCCGTTTCTCAGCCTTTTCAGTATATTAGTCGACACAGGATGGCTTTTATTACAGTTAACGTCATATTTACTGCAAAACAAGGCGTTTTTTATTTAGCCAATCAATCTATTGGTGGATTAAGCATCGCTGTGATGGTTATTGTGTATGAATTTCGAGATCAGTATTATGAGCATCTTAAAAAACTATTGCTGCGTAGCCGACGCTATCGGTGCTCGATGTGCCCATCTTATAGAGCATCACCTCGTTGCTGTTGGTGTGTGCGAGTAGCAGCCCCTTGGCTTTTCCGAGGCTTTTCGCCGCCGCGACCGTCGCCGCTGCCGCACCGGCACCGCAGGCGTTGTAATTCTCAGCGGCGTTTTTGAGCATGGCCTGCGGCTCCATCTTTAAGGCCAAATCAATAAATTTTCTGTCGTTGACCTCATTTGACCAGCGTATTGCTTCAGGGCCGGTTCCCATCGGCACAAAGCCGTAACGTGGGCCGTAATGTGTCAGATCGGTCGAGCCAATGCAGATGACCGTCTTTCCCGCCTGCGTGATAATGTCGCCGATGGCCTGGCCCAGTACAATCGCCTTTTCGCTCGGCGGGACGATAATAGGCAGAATTTGAGCATCAGGGAACAGATACTTTATAAAAGGTACCTGGACCTCGATACTATGTTCACCTCTGTGAGTTGATGGATTGCTGACAGCTAATTTTTGATTTACCAGCCGCTCAGCTATGTCAGTATCAACGGCCACATCACCAAGCGGCGTCTCCCAGAAGCCGCTGTCATCGAGAGCGGCTATTGGCCCGAAGTAGCTGTGTGCGGCTCCGAATATTACAAATGTATTTACCCCGTTAGAGAATTTGTCTTTATCACGTACATTTTCTTGAGAGTTTTCTCTAACGGGGTGAACTTCTTCGTGACGCCTGTCTTGAGCTTGGTCGAAGGACCGTTTTACAGCTGAAAAGACCATTGCCGCTAAACTGCCGCTGAATGTCCAGCCGGCGTGCGGGACAATGCCGGCAGCAATTGTTTCGGGAAGTGGTACACTCAACGCTCTGGCCTCAAGGCATTCTTCGATTTCGGCCACGCAGGAGCTATGCTGTCCTGGATAGAACTGACCGGCAACAATTGGTTTTCTGGTTCGCATTTTGGCACCTATCTGGCTACGGCTTGGCCTATCCCGCTCCGGCTACGGCCTTCGCCGAGACGAGCGCCAAGACGAGTCACTTGCCTTTTTGGTATTGATTCGTTATGATTACGGGATAATTAAGAACTCCAATATTTTACGCAGTTAGGGAGAAAAAAACAAATGGCATCTGAAAAAACATCTCCTGCTCGTCATGGCGAAGTGTCAAATAGTAGCCAGATAGCAGTTGTAATGGGCTCGGACAGTGATATGGAAGTAATGCAAAGCTGCATTGATACGCTCGATGGCTTTGGCATAAAACCTATAGTGCGGATAATCTCAGCGCATCGCGCGCCGGAAATAGCCGCTGAATTTGCTCAAAATGCTGTTGAGAACGGCATAAAAGTCATAATTGCCGCTGCGGGTATGGCTGCACATTTAGCGGGTGCGTTAGCGGCACGAACCACACTGCCGGTTATTGGGGTGCCGTTAATCGCTGCGGGCGGCCTGGAAGGCGTTGATGCGCTGCTGAGCACGGTACAGATGCCGCCGGGCGTACCTGTAGCAACGATGGCTATCGGAAAAGCCGGCGCCAAAAACGCCGCTATATTTGCTGTGCAAATCCTGGCGCTGACAGATAAAGAGCTTGAAAAGAAACTATCCGATTTCAAAAAGTCTCAGAAGCAAAAAACAATCGATAAAAATTCCGCGCTTCGTTAAAAACTCGATTCTCGATGCTGGATGCTTGATACTCGGAATAAGAAGACGAAGGACAGAATACAACAATTGTTTAGCCGGCACGCCTGCCGTGCCGGTTGACGACAAACGACATACTCGATACGCAATACGATAAAAATACCAACTATTGGGTATGAAATAATAAGAGCATTCCGTTGAATTTCGGCCGATAAATTATATTGTGGAGGGGGCGGAGAGACAAATATTATATCGTAACCTTCAACTTTTCTTTGTCGGATTTTGGGGGTAGAATTGGGGGGCAATTCAAGAAGGAAGGAGAAAAAACAAATTAAAATGGGAAAAGTCTGGTTTTACCGGACGTGGAAGAATACAGGGATTCGCTGGAAGAGATAGAACACAATTTTTTTTGTTTACTAACGGTAATATTCTTGCTTTGAAATCTTTTAGCCGATATTGTAAATAGCATAAGAACTTAAAACAAAGTCGTTTTTTGCATAAAATCTGCAAAATAAGCCAAAATATTAGAGGGGAAACTTAATGTTAATCGAATTCCGAGTAAAAAATTTCAGGTCTTTTCAGGATGAGCAGGTACTTAGCCTTGTAGCGAATGGAGATAAAAAAACACTGACTGGAAATTGTACGACCATCGGTAAATTGCGGCTTTTAAAAAGCGCTGGAATCTACGGGGCAAACGCATCAGGGAAAAGTAATTTTATAAAAGCAATATACATAATGCGGAATCTTGTCGAGAAATCAGCGAACTTTGAGCCTGATAGGAATCTACCAGTAAAACCATTTTTGCTGAACGGTAAATCGGAAAAAGAACCGAGTGTTTTTGAAGTAACCTTTTTTCATAATGGAATCAAATATCAATATGGTTTTGCTACCACAAGGAAGCGTATTCAAAAAGAATGGTTGCTTGCCTACCCGAAAGGTGTTGGGCAGGCTTGGTATGAACGTACCTTCAACGAAAAAGAAGGCAAGGATGATTGGAAATATAGTTCATTCCTAAAAGGGGATAAGGCGAAATTAGCAAGCAAAACCCGGGAGAATGTCTTGTTTCTATCGGTGGGCGCACAATGGAACAATGAGCAATTGACTACTGTTTATAACTGGTTCAAGGAAAATCTGCGAGTAGCACCACCAAGGGAGTATTGTAGGCCCATCACAGCTCAAATGTGGATTGATTTGGAAAAGGAGAAAGAGTTTGAAAAAAAATTCCGTAAGTTTGTTATGGATGCCTTGCGTAATGCAGATTTAGATATAGGCGATGTAAATGTAAAAGAAGTAAAGGTTGATGCTGATAAGGCTGATAAGGAGATAGAATGGCTTAAGAATTTACCGACTGAGGTTCGAGAAGAGTTATTTGCGGATATGAAAAAGCGTAGGTTCAAAGTGGAAATAGCCCATCGTAATATAGAAACGGATAAAAATATCTATTTGTCATTAGAAGAAGAATCTGACGGGACACAGCGTTTTTTTCAGTTGTTGGGGCCGTGGTTTGAGACAGTTACCCTTGGCTATACTGTGTTCATTGATGAATTAGAGGCACATTTGCATCCGCTTATCACTCGGGAACTAATAAAATTTATCCAAAACCCAGAATATAATAGAAAAGGTGCGCAATTGATTTTTGCTACGCATGATTTAACACTATTGGATCCAGAACTTTTCCGGCGGGACCAGATATGGTTCACTGAAAAAGATAAGAACGGGAGTACACAATTGTATTCAATGTCTGACTATAAAGAACGAAGGCCGAGAAAAGGGGAAGCAATGCAAAAAGGGTATTTGGCCGGCCGATATGGCGCAATCCCCATTTTGGAGGCGTTTAAAATTCCTCATGGTTAAATCTCGCACGAGAAAAGAACTTAGACGCCTTATAGCCTTCAAATCACCAAAGAAAGCTGAGCTTATTGTATGCGAAGGCTCAACTACAGAACCGGCCTATTTCAATGCCCTTAAACAAAAATTGCGATTACACGCTGTAAAGGTCGATGTCATAGGTGAAGAATTTTCTGAGCCTATTAATATTGTGGAGTTCGCAATTACCAAAAAGAAAAAAGGTGTAACATTAGGTATTCCATACAGCAAAGTCTGGTGTGTTGTCGATGTAGAGGTTCCACCACATAGAACACTTGGAGATGCGTGGGAAAAGGCGTCAAACATCAAGGATTTAGAACTTATTTTAACTAATCCCTTTTTTGAGTATTGGTTTTTATTGCACTTTAAGAAAGTTACAACACCGTTTAACAAAGACAAAGACCTACACGATATGTTGAAAAAAGTTCATCCATCTTATAAAAAAAAGCACATCGGTTTCGATATTCTTTATCCGCTCACTGAAACGGCAATTAAAAATTCCGAAGAGGTGCTAGAAGAAAACCGATGTAGCGATGATTTAAGAAATTTCAATCCTTCAACCCACGTACATAAGTTGGTTGAGCATCTCCAAAAAATTATTAGCTAACCATCACCAGCTTTAAAAAATTAGGTAATAACTAAGTAAATTTAAGTGTGAAGTATCTGTATGTTGCTTGCGCGAGGACAAGTTTTTATCAGTATGCCAAGCCCGTCTCGAGCTTGGTCGAGAGAATTATTGCACGCCGGGCGTTTAGGGCAGCAGACGGTCTGCTTACAATGACAGTTGGTGTGGAGAAGGGGTTCGTCCTTCGTAGTACTCCGAAAGGAGTCATTTGGACTACGGAGAATGGATCGCTATGTAGCATGAGTCAGGCATTGGATTCGGCCGGCTCACCACAGGATAGAATACGGCCTTCCCTCTTTGCGGCATTTATCACCAGAGAATTGCCCTTGTCCCACTCCTGATCGGAGATAAACAACATATCATAAGGTTTTTTTGTTCTTCTTACCAGCTCTCTGCCAACCCCCGCAATAAGCTCTACTCTTTCAAATATACTTTTTTCTCTAAAATCTTTAGAGACAATTATGATGTCGATGTCACTATCTTGCCTTTCTATTCCTCTTGCAAGCGAGCCAAAGAGTACTATTTTATCCAGGCTAAGGCCTCTTTCTTGAAATAGCTGCCTTAATATTTTCACTATCCGTTCCATCAACCCTTCGACCTTTTTCAAGGCAGGTCCTGAGAGTGTCGAAGGAGCAGACTTTGCTCTGCCGTGAGGCATCCTGTGGAGGGACGTATATTTTATATTTTTCCCTTCAGGCATAACAATAGATCCTTTGTTTGCTTTAAAACCTTTTTAGTCAAATCTTTCTTATAATCTTTTAGAAGCTTGGCAAGCTCGAAGGATATCTGGTTGGAACACTTAAATTATTCAGCCGGTCTATAAAATCCTGGAATTCTTTGGTGAGTTTGATGCCAATCTTTTCACATAAATAGTTTAGATTATGTATCTTGGGAGGGTCTTTCCGAAATTTTTTGGCGTAGAGTCCTTTTAACGCTTTCTCAATAGACAGGTGGCACATAAAAACCGTATAAATAAATCTACCTGTCTTGAATAGCGATTCCGCAGTTTTTGCGTCATAATTAGCTTGTTTGAACCATTCTTCCGGTGGTTTACAAATCTTGCTCAATTATCATTCTCCGTTAAACCTATACACATTATTCCTCTATTTTTTGATGTGTATCATTATAACTGATCCTTGCCTGAGAGCAAGTCACGATTAGAAAACAGAAAACGGACTACAGACGACAGATGACAGATGACAGAGAACGGACGAAGTAAGGACAGGCGAGTATCCAGCATCCACCCCGTGAGATGGCGGCTGTGCCTATCTCATGGGGTTCACCCAATGAGATAATGCAAGTCACTTCTATTATTTACAGCCTATCTCACAGGGCAAATCTGAAATTTTTCTTTACACTTAACAAATAATATTGTATAATATATATGTAACTAATAATGTAGAATACAGAATCAGGAAACCAGGGAATCAGGGAATGAATACTCGGTTGAGGTTGCGCGACTCGTTTCGTCTATCGGCTTTCGGTTACGTCTGCCGTAAGGCATGGCTTAGCACATTAAATGACGCTTTACGCTTAACGCAACCGATACGAGGACATTCGGCAGAGCTCAGTCGAAGCCCTGCGCATCCGGTTGACGAAGATGCCGAGTTTGAACTAAATTATGCAAAACAAAGCCAATTTCAAAAAAGCCCGAATGAACGTAAACTACTATTTACAAAAGGATTGTGGAAATAAATTGAGTCTTTATCGGCAGGGAAAACAAAGCCAAACAAAGCCAAAGTCGAAAGGACGGAGAATGGAATGTTCAACGTCGCGGTCTGAGCAGCGTCGCGAATCCTATACCAACAATCAGCAGTATCGCCGTGGCGGGTTCAATGACCGTAACAATAATCTTGAAATTGTTCAAACTGCCGGTATCAGCATAATAAGCATCATATATACGCAGCCGCCAAAGGCCGTAGGTATCTTCGCCGTCAAAGACCGACAGCGGCTCCATCGGCTTGAATCTGCCCGTAAATGGCGGCTCACCCATTTCGATGGGAATATCGGCTTCATCGTCAAATATGGTATTGATATAATCTTCGCCCTCGAAATACCTATCAAGATTATACATATTCAGGCACACGCTTTTTCTGGAAGGGCTAATCAGAAAAATTTGCAGGTCAAACGCCTGGCTGTGGGTCAAATTGATGCTAACATCGAGGTCATAGATAGTGAAATGGTCGGGAATTTCTATAATGGCGTCAAACATCAAGCCTCTGCTGTTTTTCGGATTGCCGGGAATTGGAAGGTCGAAATCGCCGCCATAAGTGTAAACGGGATTGGCAAAAACAGGAACGCAAATGCCCCCCAGAAGGATAATGATTGCCACAATCCTTTGTGCCGTTAGGCATCTTGATGATAAAGCGCGGTGAGCACTCATTCTACTGGCTCTCGTGCTACGTCCCTAAGGGACTTGGCAGAGTAATATGCGGCTTTTATTTGCCCATATTCCGTTATCCCCCAATTGGTTTAGTACACCTGTGCCTGCAGCACCACGGGTGCAGGCAGTAGAAAGCCAAGATTATATCGGACCACAAATTATTTGAAATACTTTCGCATTCCTATTTTTGTTGTCTCATTCGGTTCAGCTCACAGATATGTTCAGCCAGAGGAGAAAACCATCCCCA
>CAZQKO010000010.1:28278-30738 GCA_964593945.1 uncultured Pirellulales bacterium
GTCTCATTCGGTTCAGCTCACAGATATGTTCAGCCAGAGGAGAAAACCATCCCCATCCCTCAGGGATGAGGATGCCACCCAAAAATGAAAAATAAAGGATGGACTTCGACCTTTATCTATTTTACCTCAATAACGGAGTTATATTCACCGAACGGATTCACTTCAGTTCGTTCGTTATATGGGTCCTGCTGCCATTGGCCGTCAACTACAAGGCGGTAGCGATATTTGCCCTGGGGCAGCTTCAATTCTGTTTGCCAGATGCCGCTGTCGCCGACTCTTTGCATAGGATTCCTGGCTGGCTGCCAATTATTAAAGTCGCCCGCAATCTGCACAGTGTTTGCACGTGGATACAACGTGACGAATACGATAGCGTCATCTATCTGATTGACGCCATAGTAGTCGGAAAGCTTGGCGTTGGTATCTGCAAAGGTTGGTTTTTGGGGCGTTTTATCCTCGACCATTAGAGGCTGGCTGATACTTTGTACCTGCTCAGCCCTTGGGGCTTGCGGCTTAGCCGCGAGCCTGGGTTTTACCTCGGGCTTGGACTGCTTCAGCAATTCCTCGGCCTCGGTGCTGATAGATTCGAGCTGATCGGCTAAGGTGTTGACGATCTGCCTGTGTTGCTGCCTTGCGTCGGAGCCGATAATTTCCTCTGCCAGCGAGTGGAAATCTCTTTGGCCCTTGCTTGAGGAGTCATATTCATTGATAGGCTGGCCAAAACTCGATGCTTCCTTGATTTTAGTATTGAAATTAACGACCGTTCTGAGCATTTTTTCGCCGAAGTGGGCACGCAATTCAGCTAAGATCTCTCTGCACATCTTTGTCCTTATATCATACATACTGGCCAGAACATTGACCTGTACATGCTGGCTGCACCGGTTACAGAGTATGCTGAGTGTTTCGAGCTGTTTGCTGAGTCCGTGCAGCGCAAAATAGCCGGTCTCGACGGGAACGATAACGTTGGTTGCCGCTCTTAGGGCATTGAAGGTCAACAGGCCCACCGCCGGGGGACAATCGACAATTATATAATCATATTCGATTTTTACCTCGTCAATAGCGTTTTTCAGACAGCATTCACGATTGGCGACATTAGCCATCTGCTGCTCGAACGCTGACAGGTCTATGCTGGCCGGCGCCAGCTCCAGTCTGTCGCTAATCTGCCAGAGTATCTCCGTCAGCCTTATCGGCTCGTTTCTGCTTTTGCTTATCAGCACATCGTAGATGCTCTGCTCGATTTGCTCCTCGGGCACAGCAAGGCCTACCGCACAGTGTGACTGTGGGTCCATATCCACCAGCAGGATCCTCTTGCCGATTTCAGCCAAAGCGCTTGCCAGGTTTATTGAGACCGTTGTCTTTCCGCAACCTCCCTTTTGATTTACAACCGCTATCGTCCTCATAGCACTTCTCCATGCTCTGAACTCCCACTTTATAAGCTCCTAAAAAGTGGGGTTATTTTAATATGATAGTCCGCAAAAAACTCCCTTTTCAGTAGGTTCTTCCATACTCGATAAAAATGTCAGGATGCTTACTATAGTATTCGGCAAAGGAATCTAAAAAACTTTATTTTTTATGGGACGAGCCGATAAAAAACACAAATAATAGTATAGTTACTCGCTCTCAAGAGCAGCCCAGGTTAGCCCTGCCGGCATTGAAGCACTATTTTACATACTTAATATCAATCCTAAAAATTGATATGCACACCCATCCCCAGGTAAACCCTGTTAGAGAACTTAGTTCTTTCTCTAACGGGGTAAACATTTACAGCAATTTATTACTGGGTCCACAGGATTTCAACTATAAAAAAAGGTTCCCGCAAAAAATCCATTACAAAGCGGGAACCTTTTCGGTCGTTTAGCAACCAGCCAAGACCTCGTTGATTTGTACTACATACAGATCAGCCGAGCTTTCCGGCGTTTATCCTTTAACTTTGACCTTGACAGCTTTGGTCTTCTCGGCTTTTGGAAGTGTTATGGACAACACACCATCCTTGCAGACGGCGTCGATTTTGTCTTCATCTACGTCCGTAGGCAGAGATATTTCACGCCTGAAGCTTCCGTAGGTGCTTTCTACATGGTAGTAGCCTTTCTCTTTCTCCTCTTTAGACTCTTTCTTTTCGCCGCTGATAGATAGTGTGTTGCCATATACGGAGATGTCGATGTCTTCAGCCTTGCAGCCGGGCACTTCAGCCCTTACTACGACGGCATCATCCTTGTCGGCGACATCAATCGTCGGCCAGGCTTTATAGCCTGTCAAAGGCCTTCCGAGTCCTCTGAAAAAGCTGTCAAACAAATCATCCATCTCATCGTGAAGCCTTGCCAGCTCATTTTTGTTTCGTCTGTTAAAAGGTACCAGTGCCATAGTAACGCCTCCTTTCATTTTTAATTGCTTATTTCTTTTTCTCAAAATTTCCCTTGTGTCCTTTTAATATTGAATAAATTTATGCTGTCTTGCCGATATTCT
>CAZQKO010000011.1:0-3931 GCA_964593945.1 uncultured Pirellulales bacterium
TTAATTCCGGCTTTTTTGAAATTGGCTTTGTTTTGCATAAAACAGGGCCGATTTGCCACTTTCTCCTGAATTACTGCTACATTTTCGCTGATCGCCCACTCTGGTTAAAAAAATACGTGGTTGACTCTATTTTCAATTGTTATCTCGAATGGACCACGAAAATAATATCAGAAGTCACGTCATATTGTGTCCCGTCCCATTCAAATGACACTTCAAAGCCAGGAGTATGAGGAACGTGGTCAAGGTGCGAATGGATTTTGTCAACAAGCAGAGGTTTTGCTCTCTTGAGTTTCCAAGAGTCGAAGAAATTGTCACGATCAACCAAGACTAGGAACAACCTGTTGGAGGCGTCAAATCTACGCAAACCCTGATTCTCGTATAGCCACCTGATGAGTTCAACAGGGTCACCAACAGCCTCATCTAAGTATTCGATTCGCTTGCCCTTCAAATCCGCAATCAACTGCGATGCGCTCTCAGAAGGGTGGTCGCTCACTTTAGCCCAAAGGTCTTCCCGTAGCCTTGCATCAGGCAAGTCATGGTCGAAATGTATGGCGTGCTGCCTGCAAAACCGTTTGAGTAGCGTAGTCTCTGGCCTAAGACCCTCTGCCCTGCGTTTTTCATGAATAAATCCCTCAGGGAAATATGTCACCTTTAGGTCAAAGGGGACGTTTTTACAAAAGAAATCGACCTTCTTAATCAATCCAACCGCTGGGAGTATTACAGGATGGCCTCGAAATATGTCTTCTATTATCCTCGATGTCCAGTGGTTGTACCAAGAACAGAGAACATATCCCTTCATACTATAATGAAGCTCGTTCTCGATACAGTCACAAAGACGCTCGTATGACTTGATCTTCTTCACATAGTTGTCGACTATTGTTTTCTCAAGACTGTTCTGATGAAGCCCGCCCCAATCAAAGACCGCCAGTTGGTAGAGTTCGCTCACGAGTTCCTCCTCGCCTTGTTGTCTTTCTCTCTGCTCTTCGGCGTATATAGAATTTATCGTGTGCTCTATCTGTTGAATGGTGATGTTGGATTCGTACAAAAAACGAAGTAATCTGTCCCCCCGAAGACCGGCATGAACCAGATTGCATTCCTCAGCCAGTCGTTGCATATATTCTGTTCTTGATAGTGACCGAAGTTTCAAGAAGCGCAGGCCATCGGGGTCTTGAGAAAGTTCTCTTATCTTATCATCCCTGAAGGCACTTTTTGCTTGGTTAAAAGTATATGGCATAGTTATTTGTCCTTTGTCGGTAACGATGAAGACCAATTATCCAATTCGGCAAGTTTCTTCCACCGGCCATCTCCTGCCGGAGTTCCAGAGCACTTCTCGTAAATCAGAACATAATCATGTTTCAATGCGCCCTTTCGGTTATCTTGCACCACCGAACCAGCAGAATACACCATCGGAAAACAACCCCTGAATCTGATTGAATCTGATTCCTTCTGAAGCGTCCTGAGATACTCCCAACTCTCCTCATCGTGGGCATTGAAAAGGATAGCCATTATCCCCCCAGTGTGCAAGACTGCGACTGCATCACCAAAGAACTCTTGCATCTCTCTCGTGTAGGCTTCCTTCCTTTTGTTTCTTTCTTTTGCATTGGACACAACTATCTCGCAGTCAAACCGCGCCTTCTTCCCTAAGATAGCGTTCCAAAGTTCACTAAGTTCCAGATAGGGTATTCGGTCGCTGTGTGGCGGATCGGTTAAGATCAGTGAGACTGACTCTTTTGGGAGCTGCTCCAAGACAGTTTTCGCATCATCCTCTAAGAGTGCGACCCTAAATCCCGACTCGATAACATCCGAGCACGTACTTGCTACCTCAAATCCATTCTGGAGGTCTATCTCCTTTATGGCTTCCATCAGCTTCCTTGCCCTATTTTCGAAGCACTTCCATACATTTATCTCAAAATGAAGCTTTGGCCTCCAATAGCCAATTACCCAACTGCCGACAGAAATCTGCTTCTTTACCTTCCCAGTAGTCTTGCCCCTTTTACTCACGGCGAAAACCATCTTTGACATCTGTCCGGACGCAGAAGTCAACGTAAGCAGAAGTGCTTTCTTGATTTTGTCAGGCTGCCTTCTTATGAACCCCAGAATTGTGTCGATATTATAGAGTGCACGGCCTGTGAAAAGGTCCTTGATATTCATATCAGCAGAGGCGTTTATCCTCGAGTTGCTGAAAAACTTCAAATCCCTAATATGTTTGCTTGTGTATGATGAGTACTTGTGATATAAAGTGACGTCGTGCTCTGTTGGCTCATATTCTTGTCTCGGTCTCCCATTCACCCACCAAATGGACTTGAGTTCGTTTTTCTCCCATAAGAAATGAGTCGCAACATCCCCGTTAGCGAGCATGTAGGTCCTGTCAATCTCCTCTTTGACCTGTGCTCTCATTTCCTTAATCGCTTTTGAAAACTCCTCATATGAAGGAGGGTTCACGATAAGGCGAGACAGCTCTATAGCAACAGGGTTAATATCTATCCCGATGAAACGCCTATTCCTCCGTAGTGCTTCCCTTGCGACTAATCCTGACCCAACGAATGGATCTAAAATAACTTCGTTCTCAGATGTGAGATTCTCAATAAGGTACGCCATGCACTCAACGGGCTTCTTACCCCAGTATTTATGAAATGCAGCAAGCCCCCGGTATCCGCTTGGCTTATTCAAATCTGCCTTATGTGTTTTTTGCTTCTCGATGTCAAACAACAATCCTTGTCCCATCGACACTCCTTTAATGTAAGTCTTGACATGCTCGTTGTACCCTGCACAATACGTAGGCATTATAGCCTCAATTCCCAAAGATGCAATAATTTACTGTTCATGTCTTCGCTTCCAGGAACTGGTTTCGTACACACACCACCTCACTGCCTACTAGTGAAAAATAGGGACAGCATCTTTTCTCCGCCATTTCGCTGTTTCCTTAATCTGTTTACCGCATATAATTTCAAGCTACGCCAGAGGCGTATAAAAATGTTAATACTTAAGGCCGACAAAAACAAGCAGATTTTCAGTGACAAAAAATGAAAAAATGCAGAGAGATAGTGGTAATTGGTTATTGGTTAAATATAACTTGGATTCCCGCCGGAGTTTATCCCGTACCACAATACGGGACGGCAATGACAATTGTCAAAATACACTTCACGAGCGATTCATCCTTCGTAGTTCCCGCCTTCGCTAAAGCCTGCCTTCGCCGGAGCGGCTACGCGCAGGCAGGCTACGGCGGGCAAGCCGTAGGGGGATATGACCTTGGGGCAGACACATCGGTCTGCCCTTACCGACTGTCAATCACGATCGTCTCGGCTGGGCTAAGCAGTTTATAACGTATTCCTCGCCAGCGGATGGTTCTGCCAAAGGCTGAGGAGATAATAAAAGCTAATAGCAAAATCGACCACGCCCAGAATCCAAGGATGTCAGCGATTATTGCGGCCTTCATTTGCGGTAAATCCTTTTTCAGCAGTTTACTAATCATTGTCTGTCGCTGAATCGCCCGGATAAGTTGACCCGCGAAAAACACAACAGGTACAGTGATAAAAAGTGTTGTATGTTTATGTTGGATTGTTACTGCATAAATTGCCAGGACAGTCCCAGCCCATAAACCTAATATTGAGTATAGACTGCTGAATAATCCAAACCACCAGGTGCCTGGCGCATATATGCGTGTGATTAGAAATTGACGCCGGGCGAATTCAAAAAGCTCTCGCCACGTTGTGGATTCGTAAGAAGCGACTAAGCAGCCGGGGCAGAAACCCATTTGTAGGCCCGCGTTTTTAACTGCGTATGTAAGTGAGAAGTCATCACTAAGCGCTTTTTGCCAGATTTTATCGAGACCGACCTGGCGAAAAACGTCTTTACGTATTGCCATTGAACCGCCCCATGCCTGATTGAACTGGGTATTGCCGCCGAGCAGTTGTGCGATCTTGGCGTTAAC
>CAZQKO010000011.1:4031-7188 GCA_964593945.1 uncultured Pirellulales bacterium
ATGCCTGATTGAACTGGGTATTGCCGCCGAGCAGTTGTGCGATCTTGGCGTTAACCACCGATAGAGCTATGCTGGCTAAGTTGTTCGTTTTCGGTATGAACCAGCGATAGCCGCTGGATGCGCCAAACTCGCTTTTTCTCAGTGGCCAAACTAAGTTACTCAGCCAGCTCTGGGGTACACAAATATCGGAGTCGGCGAAGGCAAGGGCCTCTACATCATCGCTGATTTTTTCGTAACAGTAGAGCAGGTTATGAATTTTTTGGCTACAGGCCCTGTTTGTCTCCTGTCCCACGGTGCCGGCGACAAATATTTGTACATCATGGGCTTTCGAGGTTTGACTTAGTTGATTTTTCAATTTGCATAATTCATTATAGGCGGCGTCTGACTTATCTGAAACTACAAACCATAGCAGATAATTTTCGTAGTCCTGATTGAAAAAAGAGCTGATATTTTTTTGAAAATCCGGCTCCAGGCCCTTACACGGCACAATAAGCAATGTCCGCAGGTCTTGCCACGTGCGATTCCTTTCGTATCTGTTCATCGCAAAGCGATAATTTTTATATGTCTGAAGCAGGAATAGCAATTGCGATATGATTGCTGCCAGGGCTATATAATGATACAGTTCCATTTTCGTATTTAATGTAAAGTGCCTAAAGTGGACTAAAATGCCTGCAACCGTGTTTCGTTTAGCGGTTGCGATACTCGTTTCGTTAAATGTCTTACGTTAAACGCAAGCCTTCTCCGCCGTAGTGGCTACGAAGGCTGGACCGATACGAGCTGCGCAACCGCAACCATGAAACGAACCTTATGCACTTTAGTCACTTCAAGCTTTATCCGCCGTAGGCGGATTTAGCTCACTTTTGCGGGATCACGCTCCCACGACTCGACGAATCTCGTCGAAGTCAAAGCGGTGTCCTACGGTATAGCGGCTAATGGTACCATTGAATTGATTAACTCGTCAATAGTGTATGTTTTTGTTAGGTTGACCGGGAGCAAACAACCATGGTTATGGTCGGATGCAATAATTATCAAGTTCTTACCGGCTTTGCACCAGCCACTTTCTTGCGGCTGATGGCCGAGAACAAAAATATCGACGTCGAACAGCTCAGCCATTTTATCGAGCAGGGCCTGACTATGTTTTCTGCCCCATGTTAAAATGTAGGCAGATCCAGGCTTTTCACACTCACTGATTTTCAGTGGCCGGTTAAAAATCTTTGGATCAAATTTATCGACGAGATTGTCGCTGGGCAGCGAATGTGACAGCCATATTCTGTTATCACACCTGACTGCTAATGGCTGTGAAAATAAAAATTTCTTTATAGTCAGTTGGATATCTTTGTAGTTCTGCTTGAATTCTCGCTCCAGCGATTGGCGCAGTGCGCGATTCATTTCTTTGCCGTCTTTCATTATTTCGCAATTGCAGGCGAAGGCAGCAGCATGGTTTCCCATGACGAAATGCACACGATCAGGGAAATTTAGCTTGTAACGTGCAACGTCGAAAAGTAGCTTGTAAGATAGACAGCCGCCCTCGGTGTCTTCAGGACCTCCATGTATGATTTCCTGTAGGAGGACATGTCTATCCGGATTAGTGGCCAAATCGGCAAAAGCGACTATTCTTTCAAAATTCCGCTGATGTCCATGAAGGTCGCCGGATATAACCAAAGAGCCCTTAGCAGGCAGACGGATCAAATTGCCCCGTCGGAACTTATCCGCATAGTTGGCTTCTGCTCCTTTATTGAGCAAGTCGATTATTGTTGTTTGAGACATTTTTATTTGTTTTTATTTTACTGCCAAATATGCTATGTATCATCAAGTCCAGCCTGGATACGACCGTCATCATATTTTGTGGGCGTTCTGCCGGATCCTCTTTAACACAGTCCACAACTAATTTTGAGACACGCAACGGTATTTGTTCCTTTAGTTCATGAGGTGCCAGGAAAGGCTCGGTTACCGGCAGACCATAGCTGTTGGTCTTGGGTATAAGAGTCGGGACATTTTTTCCTGTAAGAGCCCAATACATAGTAGCACCGAGGTTGAAGATGTCGGTTCTTGGTCCAAGTGCTTTTCGCCTGACTTGTTCAGGTGCAATGTAATCAGGTGTTCCCTGAATGCGCGGCTTGATGGTTCCAATTTTACAGCTTTGGCCCAAATCGATAATTTTGATCGAACCGGACTTGCTCAAAAGAATATTATTGGGCTTTATGTCACAGTGAATATATCCATGCTGATGCATGGCATAAAGACCGCTGGCAACCATTCTGAATACCAACAGCACATCTCCTAAACTCAATGTAGGACTATTTTCAAGAGGCCTTCCATCGAAATATTCCATTGAAAGCAGAAGCTCTTTCATCCTTAGTATACTGCGGATTTTCTTTAGTTTGTAGCACTTGCGGACATAGGGGTGGTCTATCTGCCGAGCTACTTTAAATTCATTTTCTGTCTGCTCGAAGACTCTTAAGTCTTCTCGCTTTTCAAATATGACTCGTTTTAGAGCTATGTGATTTTGCTCTTGCTCATCAGTTGCCAGGTAGATTGTACTGCGAGCGCCGGTTCCGATACGTTTAAGTATGGTAAATCCACCAACGTTGAGTATATCTTTAGCCATGTAAGCAACTGCCTGAAAATTTAACTATAAACTGTAATTTACTGCCTAAGTATAGGATACGTAAAAGTGCATTCTTGTTCGGTTAATTTTGCTCTTCAATGTTTTTGCATCTATAATATATCGAAGATTTTTGTGCATAAATCTACAAACTAAAATGATAAAAACTCGTAAACGCAGCAATTTACGATAGAATTACTTGTTTGTCCAGTATTATGGCAGTTTTTGATACTATCGGCAAAAATATGTATGTCCTGAAAAGGTGTTGAGATTTAATGGATGTTATGGGATACTTTGGATAAAATGAGTTTGGGAAATGTAGTATAATAACTTATTCTGATTCACTGAAGTTCCCCGATAGCTCAATTGGTAGAGCGAGTCCCGACCTGTCGGGATTAACCGTTGGATTGCAGGTTTGAGCTTTATTAGTGTGCTCTTTTAAAAAGAGATAGACAGAAACAGAGAAGTTGTTTAATATTTCGTTTTTTATCGAGTTATTCCCCGATAGCTCAATTGGTAGAGCGAGCGGCTGTAAGATTCAAATTGCAGCGC
>CAZQKO010000011.1:7288-29464 GCA_964593945.1 uncultured Pirellulales bacterium
TTCCCCGATAGCTCAATTGGTAGAGCGAGCGGCTGTAAGATTCAAATTGCAGCGCCCGATGGAAACATCAGGATGAAAATTGGGTGAATTCAGGGAAGCCTAAGTCCTTATCGAAATCGAAGGATATGGTAATCCTGAGCCGAGCCTGTTCACACAGGTAAGATAGAAAGTGAATAGGAAGGTGCAGAGACTATGGGGTGAGGCGGCCTGTGCCAATAAACCTCAGAAAGCGCCCAACACCTAACCCTTGAGCAAAGTCGAAAGGTATGGTGAAAAGATAGTCCAGTCTTCAAGGAAACTTGAAGGTAGCTGTAACCGCTAGGTTGCTGGTTCGAGTCCAGCTCGGGGAGGTTGACGGAAGAAAACGGCATATATTTTGTTTATGTGCTGGAGAATGCAACGGGACGGTTTTATATTGGCTCAACCGACAACCTTCGACGTCGTTTGAGTGAGCATAAAAGCCACGGACATAATTCCCACAAATACACCTCAAGACATACTGGTCCCTGGCGGCTTGTATGGTTTGAGGAACACGCTAGTCGTTCATCAGCGATGCTTAGAGAGAAACAAATCAAGCGAATGAAATCAGTTCGTTGGATTCGTGAGAATCTGCTGATTAGGTAGAGCGTGGGCTACTTGTTTATCCAGAGAATTGTTATGGCCATTCTGAAGCTATACATCGTGAGGATTGGCTAAAAAAGTGGTGTTGTGCTTCAATTGAAGACCGTTGTGCTCAATTTAAAAATGGGTTGTGAAGCCTCATAAGCAGAGTCTGTGGCACCTCCATTTCTCGCTTTTTCGTATTCGCTCGTGCTATATAGCGTAGCTCTCCGTAAGGAGTCCCTATGACTGTTTTTGCGAAAAAGATAAAAGACGGAAAACTCCACAAATTATTGGGATTATATAGATTTGCCAGTTATGGGACTATGATTTAGGTTACGTATTTCTATATCTGCTTGTTTTATAACATCTTATGTTGATTTTGAACAGCAGGATGCTAATATATTGGCATTTTGTGAAAAACAAAGCTTGTAAACACCGGAAAAGCCTAAATCTACAAAATCAAATAGCTTATCTATTGATTTTTTGTGAGAAAATCAGTAAAATAAAAAATATGAAAAAAGCATGAAATTACAAGATTTAATTATTGACTTCATATGGCAGAATAGCTAAAATACACTGATTAGGTAGATTTATATAAATGAAATTCTTTTGCTTTGATATTGACATTTGCATAAGATATTGGTAAAATAATAGACGTTAGAAATTAGCAAAAGAAAAAAATTAAACTGCGGGATTTTAGTTATTGACATAAACCAGGCAAATTGGTAAGCTTGTTAATTAGCTAAGTTGTATAAATAGATTTGCTTTATTACGGCACTTAACATTGAAAATAAGTTATCAAGTTCAGTGCCGGTTAAAGGTGAGGATGGTGAAAGTGAGGAGTGATGGAAAGGTTTGTCACGCTATTTCTTTCCTTCGCCCACTTTTAACTCCGCTGGCCAGACCGAACTAAGTTATTGGAGAACGATCGGTCGTTAACCACGGTCAGCACTCAAGGAGGAGAAATCACACAAGACTAAATGGACTGCCTCAAATCCTACGGATGGGCAAGGCAGCGGCGGTGTACGCGCGCAGCCTGTAGTGAAGAAATGCCGTTTTAGAAAGTATGGTTGGGGGGATAATAAAATGAAAAAGGTATGTGTGATAGCAATGGTGTGTTTTGGAATAACTGGGATAGTCCAGGCAGTGCGACCCGCGCTGCCACCTAAAATGGTTTCTGCTGAGCCATTTGTGGGCATATCGATTACACCGGATAATCTCGATTTTGGTATGGTTTCGCCTATAGGTTTTAATAATTTACCTGCTAAATTAGAGGCACATATCGTGGCCAATTGTCCTCACAAAGTTGAGGTGTCTTTTGTGCCCTTCAAGGGCTCGGATTATAACGTCACGATTAATCCGAAACATACTGCTGTTGAGATAAACGGCGTAGAAATTCGCGTAGCTGGTTCCGGTGTTCCCATAATAAATTCAGCAAGACCTACACCTCCTGAAGGTGTTGGTGTCCCGGTCGACATTAAATTTATGACAAGGGGTTTAATGCTATACCCTGCTGGACAATACAAAGGTAGTCTTGTCCTTACAATAATGACTAAACCGTAAATTTGGAGGAAGGTGATGAAGGCTTATACGGCAGGATTTGCCGTGTATGTTAAACAATCGTGTGTATGTGCCCAGGACCCAAGGAAGAGGTGCCATACAAACAACCCTTTTGAAGGATGAGGGAGAAAGGAGGTGTGGTATTGAGAAAGATGATAACTCGTAAGTGTGGAGCGTGCTTACGAGCCGCCTGAAAGAAAAGGCCCGGTCTTAAGGCGGTTTAATATATAGCTGACGATTGTAGATTTGAAATCGTTGGTATTATGGGCCCCGGCTAAGCGGGGAAAAAAGCGGGCATACTCGCAAAAGTCGGCTGATCAAGTTTTCGCCCGCTGTTGTGTGTGGCACGGGCACGTGTGTGCCTAGCCAAAGAACTGGGCTGGCCCTATACAAAGGCTATATCGGCCTTTATGGGGCAATAATTAAGAAGGGGAAATAAAAAATGTTAAAGAAAATTTTAATTGGATTAGTTGTTTTGTCATTTGTAGCTGTATCAGCAATGGCGGCAAATCCTCCTGATGAAGATACAGGCGATGCATATGCGCTTAAAGCCCATGAATGGGATGCTACAATAGAGTTCAAGCCTCTCGATCTTAGCTTCAAAATCCCGGTTACAATGGATGTAGGTCTGTATTTCCAGATCAACAACAAGAAAGACGTCGTGGAAGCAGGCATTAAAATCAAGCAAGACTCTATCCATATATATTCAGGATGCAGCATTCCTATGAATATCCAGACCAACTTTGATATGATATTGGGCGCTTCAATAGCTCCTACAGACCTCGGTGTGAAACTTATGGACGAGGATACAGAATGGGCAGTCGAGGTAAGGGATGAGGCCTGTGAGACCAAGTCTGAATTAGTGGAAAAGACTCTGAGTGATTGGACGGAGAAGCGAACAGTCTGGGTGCAGCTTAAGAACCCCAAGACTTTTGAGCTCGATTTCGGCAAAGACAAACACGTCGCGAACGTAACTCTGAATGTGAAGCCGAAGAGCATAGAGTATGTGTGGGTAGATCCGTAGTAGGGTCTATGCAGCAAGGCATAAAACTGAAGCCATGCTGATAAGCTGATTTTCAACAAAGGCAAATGCCAAGAAAAGGAAGTTAATAGGGAGGGAAGGACAGAATATATCCTTCCCTCCCTATAGTTTATATGCTCAAGCCGGTCTTTTGAATATCTGTGGCAGTGATGACCAAATAGTCAGAGAAGACAGGTTTCTTAAGGTGAAAATTGGAAAATTGTATTGTTAAGGCATGGAGGAAGTGCATTTCATTGTAAAGCGAGCTATTAAGAGAAGTTCGTCAGAATTTCATTATCCTGGGAAACATGGGCAATTTATGCC
Source organism: uncultured Pirellulales bacterium (assembly GCA_964593945.1). Lineage (GTDB taxonomy): Bacteria > Planctomycetota > Phycisphaerae > Sedimentisphaerales > Anaerobacaceae > CAZRMQ01. The sequence continues at coordinate 10,797 of CAZQKO010000011.1, forward strand.
TTGACTTTTATCGTTAAAAATGGTAAAAATGGTAATATATAGCACCATTGAAAGTGGCTGAGCACCTACGTACAAAGAGGGTTTTTTCTGCATAGGTTAATCGATAGTTCGTATCTTTTGGTGAATTAGAGATGATTTATAGTAAGTAGAAGCGTTAATTTGTCGAAAAGGTAAAGGTTATAGTCTTAGTTCATATTGAAGATTAACCCAAAACAAAGTAAAATACGGATAACTCATTTGCACATAGGTTCTTACAGCCCATCCGTAAGATATAAAATTAGCGTTGTAAATGGGAGTAGAATACTGCTAAAAGTTTTCAATAGAGGGGGATGAAATGTCGAATAAAGGGAGAAAAACCATATCACGATCATATACAGTTTATGTTATCGGAATTACGCTGGCTACATTTGTGTCTGTTGCACCTGCATTTGGTCAGTTTATAGTGCAGCCGATGAGACTGAATATTCCGGTTTCCCCTGGGCGGCAAACCAGGTCAGAGATACAGCTTCAAAACCACGACCCTGATGAGACCGTAGTCGTAGATTTGTCCGTAATTGATTTAAGCCAGACGGAGGATGGGTCTTGGCTAATGGTCGATCCTGATGCGAATGATTTTGATACATCAAAACTACAGTCGGCCAGGGAGTGGATTAGCCTCAACTCTGAAAGAGTCGAAGTCAGGCGGGGGACGATAGTGCCGGTAAGATTGACCATAAGAGCGAAGTCTGGTATCCGGGGAGTTTACTCAGCGGCGATCCTTGTTCGGTTAGGTAGCACATCTACAGAAACGGATATAGGAATAACCTTACAGTTTGTGATTCCGGTATTAATTCATGTACAAGGTCGTGCACCTCTTCGCAAGGTTGAAGTAACCGGTCTGGATATGGAGTTCCAGGAAGCCAATAGTGAGAGACCATCAACAACACTGCTGTCGATGAGTGTTGTAAATAAGGGGGGGACATATTCTCATCTGAGGGGCTTAGTGAAACTTTGGGGTCACTTCGGCGAACATTGGCGGTTACTTGCAGAGAGAGAAGTACAAGCAGCGGGTATTCTGCCGGGGTCAGCTTTGAAGTTGAGCACCGATATTGAGCGATCTCTGCCACCCGGAATGTACCGGATGACTGGGGCGTTAATGGTAGACGGCCGGCGATCAGGTGCAAAGGAAAGGGAGATAGATTTTGCCGGCGATACAAGTATTACCAAGGTTGCTGCCGACGCAGCACTTAACGTTGAGCCGAAAGAGATTACAATAAATGCCTTACCGGACTCAACCCGTACCAGTGTGATACGAGTTTCTAATGCTTCGGATGAAGCCGTCAATGTTAGGGCCGCTATGGCGCTTCCGCCTGTTCTTAAGGGTGTGGCTTTCGGCCCGTCGTATAGAGGTGAGGATTTAAATTGTGTTGAATGGGTGGAAGTGGTGCCTAAAAACTTTAAATTACCTAGATATGGACGACAGAATATACAGATTGTTGTGAAAGTGCCGAATCCTGAGATGATACACCCCTGTTATTATGCGGTTTTGGGTTTATTTGCCACTTATCCTGATGGTCAAAATGCAGGCCTGACAACCGCACAGGTATGTGTGGTGAATCAGAGAACTGAGAGTGTTAATGTCCAACCTCAGATTCAAGCATCGGGGCCGATAAGCATTGCTCTACAGACGGGATCGCAGTACATAGTTTCGGCTGTGTTCGGCAATTACGGACATATTCACTTTACTCCCAGGCGATGCAGGGTTGTGGTTATAAACACCAATAATATACCTATGGACCAACCAACGATACTTTCAGCCGAACAGATTGGTCTTATGCTGCCGTTTGAATTCAGGGCGTTCTCTGGACTTATTGACTTTACCGAATATCCGGCAGGTATATACCAAGTGGAGGTGAATTTAGAATATGGCGACAAAGAGGTAGTAACCGCTCAATCTGGTATAGAAGTCACCATTGAGAATGGGCAGCGGGTCATTGAAACTTTGAAACGAGGTGAATTTGAACAGAGAATGGGTGTTCAGTGGCGTTAAAAGGTACAAGCTGGTGAAGATATTTTGCTAAAGAAGGATGCCGGATTGCCGATACAAGGTAAAGAAACGCAGGACGGCCGTTTAACGGCTACAGAAAGGGACGTTTATCTATGGCGATTAAGAATATTGGTAGAACATTATCGGGCTGTGTCACAGCCTTCTGCGTTATTCTGTTCTGCTGCCTGAGCATCAGTGGTCAGCCGTTCACACCCAGCAAAAAGACTTTTACGGTTTCCGGTTCTGTGGGTCAGAGCGGTGTGACGATGAGTGGTTTGCCCGATAACGTTGTCTCCGATGAAAACGGCTATTATACTGCCATTGTGGAATTTGGCTGGAGCGGAACGGTTAAGCCCATCAAGAAAGGTTATACATTTAACCCCTCAGAAGTACCCTATAATAGTGTTAAAAGTAATTTTGAAAATCAGAATTACACCTTTGAAATAATGAAATTTACTATATCAGGTTCGGTGGGGCAATCGGGTGTGATAATGAGCGGCCTGCCGGGTAGCCCTGTTAGCGGCAGTGACGGCACTTACAGAGGAATAGTTGACTATGGCTGGAACGGCACAGTTGTACCTGTGCTTGACGGTTATACTTTCACGCCAATAAGCAAAGCGTACACGCAGGTGGATAGGAATTACATTGGGGAAAATTATAAAGCAGAGCAGATTACTTTTACCATTTCCGGTACGGTTAGTGAAGGCGGCGTTCAAATGAAAGGTTTTCCAACAACGGTCCTTTCCCAACCGAATGGAAATTATACCGCTTCTGTTCCGTATGGTTGGATAGGTTCGGTGAGGCCGGAAAAACCAGGCTTAACCTTTAATCCATCTGAGCGACCTTATGCAAATGTTATCAGTGCAAAAACCTATGAGGATTATATTGCAGAAGCGATTACCTTTACAATTTCCGGTACAACCAATATAGATAATGTTACACTAAATGGTCTACCAGATAATCCTGCTACAAACAATGACGGCTCCTATTCAATTAAAGTTAGGTATGGTTTCAATGGGACAGTGACACCGCAAAAACGGGGTTATACCTTCAAACCGGCGAACATACCCTACCGTAATGTCACCAACGATTTGGATAATCAGAACTACATTCCAGAATCAATTACATATACCATATCCGGTTCTGTTGGTAAAGAAGGGGTGGTAATGAAAGGTCTGCCGGGTGACCCTATTAGCGGCCCTGACGGCACTTATAAAGCGGTTGTTCCGTATGACTGGGATGGTACTGTTACCCCGGACCTATTAGGTTATACCTGTACACCACCGAGTCAAATTTATCCTCGTGTTACAGCCAATGTGACTCAGAACTACATTGCAGCACCGATTACCTTTACGATCTCCGGTACAACCGGTTTACCCGGCGTAGAAATGAAAGGTCTGCCGAAATCTGAGTTGACCGATCAGAACGGTAATTACAGTGCCATTGTTCCATACGGCTGGAACGGTACAATTACGCCGGAAAAGGGTGGTTACGACTTTAATCCACCGAGTCTGACATATCCTCCTCTGATAAGCGCACAGGTTTATCAGGACTACACCTGGACTCTGCAGAAGCGGGTTATTTCCGGTAGGATAAGATCTGCCGATGGCCCAGTGGAAAATGTGCAAGTGTTTGCAGACGGCAGTGGAGGTTCGGCAATAACCACAGCTAATGGTGAATATGAATTGTCGGTGGATTACAACTGGAGTGGTACGGTTACACCGGAAAAGCAAGGTTTGACATTTAGGCCGGAGAGAAAACAATATCCACGTATTATAAAAGATCAAACCGGTCAGGATTACACTGCGGAAGTAGTGATGTTCACACTTTCCGGTACCATGACTATGGGTGGTATGTCTCTGGAAAATGTACTTATGTCTGCAAGCGAGGGAGGGACATCCAGCAAAAGTGATGCCAAGGGTCATTATTCTGTAAGGGTGCCCTATGGCTGGAACGGTGAGATTTCTCCGATTAAAGAAGGTTATGATTTCAATCCGCCAAGTCGAGCGTATGTTAGTGTCATGTCGGATTATGTGGATGGTGAGGAAGTCAAGCGAGAACCCCCTCCGAAATCTTCTCCACCACCGATATCGCCTATACAGCAACATCCTGTAACGACGGAACGTCAACCGGATACTACTATCAGACCTATCAGGCCAGGTATGACTCAGCAAGGCCCCATTGTGGATGTGGTTCCTGGGCAGGAACAGTTTGAGCGGCAGAAAACGCTTGTAGAGCAACAGATAGGAACGTTACAAGGGCAAGTGGACGACCTTTTACATCAGCTTTCAGGAGAAGAATCAGCAGCCAGCCCAGGTGTTCCAACAATACAGGTTGATTCGAATGCTCCTACCGGTCTTGTTTCTCCACGGGTTTTTGAAGGGATTCCGAGCGGCACGAGTGTGGTTCCGACACAAACTCCTAAAGTACATAAAGGTCCTTCTGTAAGTATTGTCTGTATAGATACGGATCTACGTGAGGTTTTACGTAGTCTTGAAACACAATCCGATGTTAAGATTTATGCTGACGATACCGTAAAGGGGACGGTGACCTGCCGAGTCGTGAATCAACCTCTGGAAAAGGCTCTGGAGGAGGTGTTGAAGGGTACCGATTATCGCTTTAAGGAGATACCGAATTCATATTTAGTCTATAAGCCTATTAGCAATGCCTTTTTCGATACGGAAATCCGAGATGTTCTACAGACCATTGCTACTATGGCAGGGGTTGTCATTATTCCCGATGAGATGGTTGCAGGGACGGTGACTGCCGTACTTGAAAGTGTACCTCTGGACACGGCACTTGATATGGTGTTAGCTGGTACTCCTTATGTTGTAAAAAAGACGCCATATTACTATCTGGTTGCCTCACCGAATGTGGGAGACCCGTCGTTCCCGGCTGTGAGTGAAACGCGTCGCGTAAAATTAAACTATATCCCGGCCAACACAGCAATTCAGCTTTTATCTCCTGCTTTCCGGTCTTATGTTCAGGCGGAAACCGGTACTCACACAATGTTTATTACTGCGCCGGCTCGTTTGCTGAATCGTGTCGTATCTGACCTGAAAAAGATGGACCGGATGCCACGCCAGATAATGCTGGATGCGCGGATTGTAGTGATGGAAAAGAGTAATCTGCTCAACTTGGGTGTTGAGTGGGGTTGGCCCAAGATAAGTGCTGGCGTCTTTGGTTCGGACTTCCGGGGCGGTGGGGACACCGATCAGCAATTTCATGGCAAATGGCCGTGGGGTGTTCAGATAGGCTATACAACTGATGCACTATTTACGGATTCGTTATCGCTGACGCTAAATCTTCTTAATCAGAATGGCGAGGCGGACATAGTATCCAGTCCTCAAGTGTTGGCTCAGGATGGCCGTGCGGCACAGCTAAACGTTATGAACGAGGAATATTACTATCTTTCTGCACCGGCAAGGACCGCCGGATACTATACCGAAGCTGAGCTGAAACAGATAGATGCGGGCACGAGACTCGAAATTACGCCTCGCATCGGTGATAATAATGATATCACTCTGGAAATAGTTGCCGAGGTTAGTGACGTTGTATCACGTGGCCAAGAGGACGACCAGACACTTCCTCTTGTTACGGTCACTCGACGAACGGCTACTAATACTGTGCGTATCAAAAATGGTGGAACAGTTGCCCTGGCTGGTCTGACAGAGAATAAGACCACGAAAACAAACAAAAAAGTGCCAGGCCTTAGCGCCCTTCCTATAGTCGGAAACATGTTTAAGAACAAGTCAAATCAGCAGTCATCACGAGAGATTGCCGTATTTATTACGGCAAGGCTGGTACCCGATATACAAGAGATGACCGAAATCGCCGAACCAGGTATGGGGCAGGTTACAACCGAGCCGGTGGGCGAGGAAGATTTCAGGATGAGGCTTCGCCAGAGCATGGCGCGTACGAACAGGTAAAAATTTGTTAATAGGGGGCTTGGAGTTGTGAAGTCTATTGTGCACCGGTTAACGATTCCTAATATGTTAGCAGTACTGTTGCTGACGCCATTTTTATTTTGGAGTGCTGCTGGTTGCGCGGATGCAGGCGGAAGCGGCTCCAAATTTCAGATCGTACCGGTAGGTAGCCGAGATGTAGCTGCTCTGAATTCCGACGACACTGTACGAATAATGCGGCGATCCGGCTTTTCAGATGCACAAATTATGGAACTTGGGACACAGGTGCGCAACGCATTATTACTGTCAGGTGCGGTAGAGGTAAAACGAGGCAAGATAATAGAGGCCATCTTCGCTGTTAATGATAATAATTTGTTTATCACTACTCGCCTGAGAGGTAACTTCATCTACAACATAGAAAAAGGAACCTGGATTGGATTGGAGAATTTGATGTCTCAACCGAGGCGGCAGGAGGGACCTCCACAACAAACACCTTTAATTAGGTAGTCAAACCTACCCAAATCAACCGATCTACCCTAACAGGTAAAGTCAAGATTCAATAGCTTACAAGGTCCTGATGAATTGCCATTAGTTTGATGCACTCTATACAGCCTTCGCAAAGTTGCCAATTCATAAGTAAGAAATGTGCGGGGCTTTGGATTAGAGATTCATGGTAATGCCGCGGCTGGCGAGATACTCTTTCATCTGATTTATAGTGTAATTACCGAAGTGTGTGATTGAGGCCATAAGGACGGCGTCTGCGCCGCCGTCAACAATAGCATCGTAAAGATGCTCGAGTTTACCTGCTCCGCCAGATGCTATCACCGGAATATCAACCGCATCGCTGACGGCTTTATTTAGCTCATTATCGTAACCTACCTTTGTGCCGTCGGCGTCCATGCTGGTTAAAAGTATTTCACCTGCGCCGAGTTTTTCACCTCGAATCGCCCATTCGACTACGTCTATTTCAGTTGGTTCTGAACCGGCTTTCACACAGACCTGCCATTTGTGAGGCTTATCTTTTGATCGGCGGGCATCTATAGCCAGAACAACACACTGGTTTCCAAAACGCTGGGCGGCCTCGGTGAGCAAATCAGGATTGCTAACGGCGGCGGTATTTACCGAAACTTTGTCGGCTCCACTTCTTAGGATTTCGTCCATCTGCTCGACCGTCTGGATACCGCCACCGACGGTAAACGGAATGAAGACGTTTTCCGCAACCTTCTCGACAAGCTCGACAATGGTTCTACGAAATCGAATGGTAGCAGTAATATCCAGAAACACCAGCTCATCGGCTCCTTCGTCACTGTATCTTGCGCCTAATTCCACAGGGTCGCCAGCGTCACGCAGATTCAGGAACTTGATGCCTTTAACCACGCGGTTGTCTTTAACATCGAGACATGGAATGATTCGTTTCGTTAGCATATTTTGTTTTCAGATTGAACCCCGCAATAAACTTGTCCTGAGCAGAGTCGAAGGATTGCGGGGCTAAACGGTTAGCCCCCAAGTTTACTTGGGGGTTTCTCGCATATTTCAACAAAGTTTTTCAGAACCTTCAGGCCTGATTTACTGCTTTTTTCCGGGTGAAACTGTACGCCATAGACGTTGGCCTTCTGCACCGCTGCGGGCATAGCAAAGCCATAGTCCGTATAGGCCACTTTGGCCTGCGGGTCAGTGACATCGGCGTAGAAAGAATGTGCGAAATAAAAGTTTCTTTCATTGCCTAAGCCGGCAAATAAATCCATATCATCAGGCAGCTTTACCTGATTCCAGCCCATGTGTGGAACACACAGTTGCGGATTTGTGGGGATAGGGACAACACTGCCGGATATTAAGCCAAGCCCATCGTGTCGGCCATACTCGCTGCTGTGCTCAAAGAGCATTTGATAGCCAACACAAATACCCAGCAGCGGCTTGCCGTCTATGGCCAGCTTCTTTATCAGCTTGGAAAGTCCCCCTAACTGACTAATAGCGTAACCAAAGGCTGCAACTCCCGGTAGCACGATGCCTGCTGAAGCTTCGATTGTTTCGGTTTTCCGACTAAGCGCCGCCTTACAGCCTATGTGACGCAGCGCATTACAAACACTCCTTACATTTCCAACGTTGTAATCAATAATAACTATCATAAATCGAATTAAACTGAATAAAAGCTAATACGTCAAATGAGAATATCTTATAAAGCAATTGAGAAAAATTTATTATTGAAACTGGAGAAGAATTTGTCGAAATATACTTTTCTTTTTAGTGTTGTGTTTATATTATGATAGTGGGAATCTTGTCAGTTATTTCACAGAACTTTATTTACTAAGGAAGAGTGAATGTGTGGCATAGTAGCTTATCTTGGTAAAAAAGTTGCGCAGCCTATCCTCATAGAGGGACTGAAACGCCTGGAATATCGGGGCTACGATTCTGCCGGCCTGGCGTTAGTGGGCAGGGGGGGATTACGAATAAAAAAAACCGGCGGCAGAATCAGCGCTTTAGAAGAGCTTTTAACCGAGCCTGACGATACAGAAACACTCGGCCTGGGCCATACACGTTGGGCTACCCATGGGGAGCCAAACACTATCAATGCACATCCACATACGGACTATACCGGCAAAATTGCTATAGTTCATAATGGCATTATCGAAAATTACAGCACACTGAAAACATGGCTGCAAACTGAGCAAGTCAGTTTTGTCACCGAAACTGATACAGAGGTAATTGCTAATTTAATAGGATTTTTCTACAGCAGAGATGATAATGGACAGAAGTCTGCCGGCCAGAACAAGTTCGAATGGGCAGTCCAGCGAGCGCTACGTGAGATACACGGCACCTATGGACTAGCTATTGTCTGCTCGGACTTTCCAAATATGGTTATTGGTGCCAGGAAAGGAAGCCCCTTGATCCTGGGAGTGGGGGAAAATGAGTACATTCTGGCCTCAGATGCCGCCGCAATCGTAGAGCATACTACACGTGCAATTTATCTTTCCGACAATGAAGTAGTGACTGTCACCACTGACGGATTTTATACCAAGACTGTTGACAACGTTGCTGTTACCAAAGATCTTCAGGAAATTGAGTTTTCACTCGAACAGATCGAGCTGGGTGATTTTCCACATCACATGCTCAAAGAGATTTTTGAGCAACCAAAGGCTTTGGCTACCTGCATGGGTGGCAGAATCGATAAGCAAAGCGGAAAAATAAAACTTGGCGGTATAGCTGACCATTTGCGTGAATTGACCCGAACCAGACACCTTATTCTCACAGCTTGTGGCACGGCTTTTCATGCTGGTTTGGTTGGGGAGTATTTATTTGAAAAGTTGGCCAGAATTCCTACAGAGACCGAATATGCAAGTGAATTTCGGTACCGCAATCCAATCATAGAAGATGGCACTGTAGTAATAGCTATTAGTCAGTCAGGCGAAACGCTCGATACCTCGGCGGCTGTGGAGGAAGCCAAAGAACGCGGAGCCACGGTGCTTGGTATTGTAAATGTGGTCGGCTCTTCCATCGCCAGGGCTACCGATGCGGGGGTATATCTGCATGGAGGTCCTGAAATTGGTGTTGCCAGCACAAAGGCCTTTACAGCCCAATTGGCGGTCTTAACCATGCTGGCAATCGAGCTGGGAAGAAGAAAACATATAAGTAGTAATGAAGCAGCCGCCTACATAGATGAGCTTTCACGAATACCGGACAAGATAAATTTGATATTGCAGCAGTCCGATCAAATTAAAGAAATTGCCGCAGCAAACATAAACAGGAACAACTGGCTTTTCTTGGGTCGGGGCTTTAATTATCCGGTTGCCCTTGAAGGAGCGCTTAAGCTAAAAGAAATAAGCTACATTCACGCCGAAGGTCTGCCGGCTGCAGAGATGAAGCATGGCCCAATTGCGTTGATCAATGACGGTATGCCTGCGGTTTTCATCGCCACTGCGGGGCCGCAATATGACAAGATTATGGGCAATATCGCCGAGGTCAGGGCGCGAGGGGGCAAAATCATCGCCGTCGCAACCGAAGGCGATAATAGTATCAAGTCCGCCCTTGGGCAGAGCGATCACTTGGTTACCATCCCTGATGCACCGGAAATTCTGCAACCGATGCTTACCGTGGTGCCGCTGCAGCTTTTGGCTTATCACGCCGCTGTGCTCCGAGGCCACGATGTGGACAAACCTCGAAACCTTGCGAAAAGTGTCACTGTTGAGTAGTTTGTAGTTTAGCCGTCGCCGGTACGGCGACGAAGGACGAAGGACGAGAGATGAGAGACGATTGACGAGAGACAATGGACGAAGGACGATGGACGAAGGACGAGCAACAAGGTGCAAAGCTAAGGGATTTAGCTTGGTAGAGCTGCTGGTGGTCATTGCGATTATCGCACTTTTACTTTCCATACTTACGCCCTCGCTGATGAAGGCCAAGTCGATTGCTATGCGCATTAGATGTACGCATAATCTCAAGCAAATCCACTTGGCTGTGAATTTATATACTGGTGCCAACGACAATACTTATCCCTGTGCTCAGGACCCGCTGCCGGCGGGCTACTGGCTGTGGATGGGACGCGGCTGGCGTTCGTTCATTCGTCCTTATCTCGATGACAATATTGATCCGAATAATCCTTCGGTTTTATTTTGTCCGCAAGACCGTATTGCCGCTGAAAAGTATGAGTCTACCAGCTACTCCTACTCGATGGCTTTTTATCACGGCTCGAATCAGATAGACCAGATGAGCAGTCTTACTGAAACTTACGGGGCGGTTTCTCCGCCCGGCATTCCGCAGAGGGTTTCTGATGTAGGCAATCCTGCCGGCAAGATTCTTATTGGAGAGTGGCTCAGCAATCATTTGCCTATAGTTGACGATAAAGGCTGGTGGTGCTGGCAGGGCTGGCGAAATTATCTTTTTGCTGATGGACAAGTCTATTCTCTTTACGCCGACCAGATTCGTCCTGCCCGAGACGGCCTTCCAGACGCAAATCTAACCGTCCATGGCATCAAAGGCATTGATTACAGTCCGTAGAAGACCCCGCGATAAATCGCGGGGCTAAACGGTTAGCCCCCAAATTTATTTGGGGGTTTTTTGCAGCAAGCATTTTTTTCTTGAGGTATTTACGGATTTTGAATAAACTCTTATCAAGTTGAAAACAAGAATAAATGTAGGGTGGGCACAGCCCACCATTGTTTTTCTACAAATGGAGAATTGAATTATGGAAAATCTTAAGAAACTCGAAGCGTGGTTTGTAACCGGAAGCCAACACTTATATGGCCCGAAGACCCTCAAGCAGGTCGCGGATGACTCTAAAAAGATTGCCGAGGCTTTGTCGCAATCTAAACAGATTCCAGTTAAGGTCGTTTTCAAACCTACACTGACTACACCGGAATCCATCTATAAACTATGTACAAGAGCGAACGTTGCACCGGATTGTATTGGCTTGATAACCTGGATGCACACCTTCAGTCCGGCTAAGATGTGGATTGCCGGCTTAAAGGCACTGCAAAAGCCCTTTATGCACCTCCATACCCAGTTCAATCGCGATATTCCATGGAATGCGATTGACATGGACTTTATGAATCTAAACCAGTCAGCCCATGGCGGCCGTGAGTTCGGTTTTATCTGCACAAGGATGCGAAAAAATCGTAAGGTGGTGGTCGGCCACTGGCAGGATGAAGAGGTCCAAACCAAGCTGGGAGTCTGGGCCCGCGCTGCCTGTGCGTGGCATGATGCTCAGGGAGTCAAGATAGCTCGTATTGGAGACAACATGCGCGAGGTAGCCGTCACTGAAGGCGATAAGGTCGAGGCACAGAAGCAACTGGGTTGTGCAGTAAACGGCTATGGCGTCGGTGATATAGTTGCTTATATTAATAAGGTTACCGATAAAGAAATAAATAAGCTCGTAAAAGAATATGACGCGACATACAAAGTGGCCAAAGATGGCCGGCAGGGTGGCCCCATGCGCGAGTCTGTGCGTCAGGCTGCTCGCATCGAACTTGGAATGAGAGCTTTCCTAACGAATGGCGGCTTCAAGGGCTTTACCACAACCTTCGAGAATTTGTATGGTCTTGAGCAGCTTCCCGGCCTGGCGGTTCAGCGGCTAATGGCGGATGGCTATGGTTTCGGTGCCGAAGGCGATTGGAAGACAGCGGAACTGGTGCGTGCTATGAAGGTGATGGCCGATGGCCTGCCGGGCGGAACCAGCTTTATGGAGGACTACACTTATCACCTCGACCCTAAAGGACAGAAGGTGCTGGGTGCTCACATGCTTGAGGTATGCTCGTCTATCGCTGTGGGTAAGCCCAGTCTGGAAGTTCATCCGCTGGGTATAGGTGGAAAAGCTGACCCGGCCCGGCTGGTTTTCAATGTACCGAAAGGACCCGCCCTGAACGCCTCGTTAATCGACATGGGCAATCGTTTCCGCTTGATAGTTAATGAGGTCGATGTGGTGCCGCCGGATGCGCCGTTACCAAAGCTGCCGGTTGCCAGGGTAGTCTGGGTACCAAAGCCTAATCTGAAGGTCGGTGCTGCTGCCTGGATACTGGCCGGTGGCGCTCACCATACAGGCTTTAGCATGGCTGTCACTGCCGAATGCATGGAAGACTTCGCCGACATGGCTGGCATAGAGTATGTGCTGATTGATGCTGACACTAAGTTAAGAGAGTTAAAAAAAGAGCTTCGCTGGAACGAGATGTATTATATGTTAGCTAAGGGATTGTAAGCAGCCTGCCTTCGCCGAAGCGGCTCCTGCCCGCCGTACACTCTGGGCAGGCGGGACGCGCAGGCAGGTCCCGCTGACGTTTAGCTCTGCCACAGGTAAATCCGTTATCTTCAGGCAGAGAAAATCCGTCCGTCCCTCGATAGCTTTCCGGGCGTGAACATACAATTTCCTTGATATTCTTCTTTCGATTAGATATTATATATTTTAGTCGAAAAGCAGTATTTTCTTTCCAACAATACGGCAAGGGGAGGTTAAAAGCAGGTCAGTTGGAGTGCGTAGTTCATGGAGGTATTAACTTACAACTCGTGCTACGTGGCGCAGCTACTACGCAGAGTAGCATTCGTATTGTTTTAAACAGAGAAGGTAGAAATAGTATGTTCAAGTCAAGAATTGGAATAATAGCGTTTATTATCATCGGATTGTTTTTTCTCCTTTTGGCTAAAGCTGGTGCCCAGACATCGCTGAGTTCGGTCGAGCCGCGGTATATGGAAAATCTGGGCCGAGGTGTGATTGCAATTAATCAGGGCAACGGCAGGGTCTATGTCGGATGGAGGTTGCTGGGAACCGATCCCAATGAAATCGCCTTCAACCTCTACCGTTCTACCGACAGTGGAGATCCCATCAGGCTCAACAGTCAATCCATAATACAAAGCACTAATTTCGTCGACACCGGCGTGAACATTAATCAGTCAAACTCCTATTCTGTTCGGCCTGTTCTGGATGGTCAGGAATCCGGCATCGCCGGAGCAAGCGTTCCTTTTACATTACAAGCAAATACTCCTATACAGCAATACATCTCAATTCCTCTTTTGACTCCCCCCGGTTATACCCCTAATGATGCCTCTGTCGGAGATCTTGATGGCGATGGTGAGTATGAAATTGTCTTACACCAGACGGGCGTAAGTCACGATAATGCACACGAAGGATTCACCAGTGAACCCATTCTTCAAGCCTATAAACTGGATGGTACTTTTCTCTGGGAGATTAATTTAGGAAGGAACATCCGTGAAGGTGCTCACTATACACAATTTATGGTTTATGATCTGGATAGTGACGGCAGGGCTGAGGTTGCCTGTAAAACTGCGGATGGGACAATCGACGGAATAGGGAACGTCATTGGCGATCCTAATGCGGATTACCGCAATGCGCAGGGTCGCATCCTTGATGGGCCGGAGTTTCTCACCATTTTTGATGGGTTGACCGGCGCTGCATTGGTCACGACCGATTATATCCCACCGAGGGGAAACGTTACGAGCTGGGGCGATAATTACGGCAACAGATGCGACCGATTTCTGGCATGTATTGCATATCTTGACGGCGAAAGGCCGAGCCTCGTTATGTGCCGTGGCTACTACCACGGACGAGAAGGCTATCGCGGCCGCACCGTCTTGGCTGCATGGGATTGGAGAAATGGTTCACTTACACATCGGTGGACCTTTACCGCTATAGAGGGCGGCTCAAATGATGAATATACAGGACAAGGGAATCACAATCTCAGCGTCGGTGACGTCGATGGCGATGGTAAAGACGAAATTGTATATGGAGCTTGCTGTATAGATGATGACGGAACGGGACTTTATACAACAGGTTTAGGACACGGAGATGCAATGCATCTATCCGACATAGACCCGGATAGGCCCGGTCTGGAGGTGTTTGATATCCATGAAAATCCCGATCATGAGTATGGTATAGAATTTCGTGATGCAGGAACTGGAGAAGTGATATGGGGAGCAGGGCCATTCGTGGATGTGGGCAGAGGAGTGGCTATGGATATTGATCCCCATCATCGAGGATATGAATGTTGGGCTAGTGGTGGTGCCACTTTTTCAAACGTCCTGTTTAACTGTAGAGGTGAGGTGATTGCTAATGCCAAACCCAGGTCCACTAATTTTGGCATCTGGTGGGACGGCGATTTGCTTCGTGAAATACTGAATAGCAATCGAATATCCAAGTGGAATTGGATAAATAATTCAGATAATACAATCTTTACTGCCGTAAATTGCTCCTCAAATAACGGATCAAAATCAACGCCTGTTTTGTGTGCCGACATTTTAGGGGATTGGAGGGAAGAAGTCATTTGGAGAACAGATGATAACCAAGAGTTGCGAATCTTTACGACAACCATACTGACAGGCTACCGTTTTTATACTTTCATGCATGATCCTGTATACAGACTGAGCGTAGCCTGGCAGAATGTAGCATATAATCAGCCTACACAAACTGGTTTTTATATGGGCGATGGCATGGCAGAACCGCCGCGTCTTCCGATAACAACGGCTGTTAATGAAGTATCTTGCGAATCGACAGATATTTGGTAATTTCAGCAGTCTTTATGGTGTGGTAAACTCCACTCTACTTGATGCCGAGAACATCATTCATTGAATACAGGTCAGGCTTTTTGTTAATCAGCCATTCTGCTGCTCGTAGTGCTCCTCGTGCAAAAGTATCCCTGCTATGTGCAGTGTGGCCGAGGACGATTGTCTCGCCGAGCGTGCTGAAGATACAATCATGTTTTCCAACAATGTCACCCGCCCTAACTGCGTGCATGCCGATATTGCTTTTTTGCCGAGGTGTATCTTTACCGAATCTACCATGGGTAAGGGAGCCGGGGAAATCTCGACCGGTCGCTTTGCAGATATTCTCTGCTAAGGTAATGGCGCTACCGCTGGGCGCATCTTTTTTGAAACGATGATGCTGCTCGATTATCTCGATATCGTAATCTTCTCCGAGCATTTTTGCGACCTTACCCACTAAAGAGAATAAAATGTTCATTCCTACGCTCATATTGGTCGCATACACAATGGGTATTTTTTGGGATGCTGTTTTTATTTTTTCACGCTGCTTATCGCTCAGGCCTGTCGTGCCCAAAACCAGTGCAATGCTCTTTTCGATGCAGTAGTCGATAGTTTTGTCTGCCGCTTCCGGCAGTGAGAAGTCAATTGCTACGTCTGCATCGGCTGTATAGATGCTGTCAAGTTCAACATTGATCGGCTTTGTCCCAGCCACCAGACCTGCGTCTTTACCTATACAGGGGTGGTCCTTCCTATCAACCGCTGCAATAATATCGAACTTGTTGGATTCTATAGCCAATGATAGTATTCGCTGGCCCATTCTTCCTGCAGCTCCAATAACTACGAGTTTAGATTTCATTTTAGCTCCTTGAATTCTTTCAGCTAAGCAACTAATATAATCCCAACTGTACAGGTTTACAATCCTAAACCTGTCTCTTGAAGCGAAGCCGAAGGAGTCGTCACATCTGTTTTGATAGAGGCAATTAGGCAGGCTCTTGTACTTGTCTTTTTTTTGAATTGTTCTTTGCAGATAGATTCTCAATCGGTATTGGCTGTTTGGTTATCTGCCCTATGATTTTATTTTGCTGCAGGGCGGCAGTTTCACTGACCTTTATCTTGTCCACGATGGTGTAGCTTTCAACTATAGCTAAAAGGCTCAGTAAGAAGCTCAGCATACTTTCCGCTCCCTGATTGATATTAACGCCGCCGGATGTTAAAGCATCACGGCATCCCTTGGTTCTAAAATCGTAAAGCGGGCTGTGAAGATCGTTTTCGCCGAGAAACCAATCGAAAGCTTTTCTTTGTAGAGTTAAAAATCTGCTGTCTTGCATAGCATCATAAGCAGCCCCAAGCATAAGAACGGTACTGGCCGCTTCGATCGGTTGCTGATCAAACTGGGCTTTTATCCTTCCGCGTTCGTACCATCCGTTACAGCCGATAAAGCTGAAGTGGTCGCCGTTAAATGTATTTTCCAAAAGAAATTTACAGGTTTTGTCCGCAATTTGTATGTATTTTTTATTCTCTAAAGTCGAACCTGCTACGAAAAGAGCGTGCGGCAGGACAGCATTGTCATAATTCAACGTGTCCTCGAGCCACTGCCAGTCAGGAGAATGATTTTCTTTATATTGAGTTACAAGGCCGTCCGCAGCTATCTCTACCTGGCGTTTGATGTCACTGGCTCCGGGGAACTGCTTGAGATAATCGGACATGCCGAGAATGGAATACGCCATGCCTCTTGGATACTGTTTTTGAATATGTTCAACGGACCTGTCAAAGCAGTCTTTAATGATAGATAAGTACGACGGTGACGGTGGATTTGCCATAACTGTTCCGAAAGCCCACAGAACTCTGCCGAAAGCATCGTTTGCATGTTCGTCCTTGAGCCAGGTTCTGTCAAAATTCATAGAGTTTCTGATTGAGCCGTCGTTGTTCTGTGCGTGAATGATAAAGGAAAGATACAGGTCAAAAAGCCGTAGAGCTTCTGCATCGGGATATTGGGCGTAGTATTTGCCCATCGCAATGACAGCCCTGGCGTTGTCATCTGTTGTATAGCCGTGCTTACGATTTGGTATCGAGAAATTGGCATGCTGATATAGACCTGTGTCATCGGTTAGTTTTTTCAAATGGTCCAAAGAAGGTTCCGGTACTTCAATTGTTGAAATTGCCTTATCGGCTGATGGCGGAATTCTGGTGGCAACGCGAAACGGTATTTGTTTGGCGCTGAACAGCTTCCAATAGATTTGCCCGATTTTGGGCCAGGTTCTTGATCTGCCATAGTCGTACGCCCGTCTTCGCAACGAATAAAACAATGAATCATTCTGAAGTATTTCTACTATTGCTTTAGATATCCTTTTCGAGTCGCCGAGAGGTACGATTTTGCCTCTGCCGTCGGCCAGCAATTCTTCAGCCGCCCAATAAGGTGTCGAGACAACGGCTTTTCCTGTACCGACCGCAAATGATAACGTGCCGCTGGTCAATTGCTCTCTGCTTAGATACGGAGTAGCATATATGTCGGCTGCACATAGAAAGTTATGAAGCTCTTCGTCATTTACAAATCTGTTATGAAAAATAACGTGTTCCTGCAAGCCTAATTCTTTTACCATTTGTTGTAGGCTGACTCTATAAGATTCGCCATCCTGTTTCAGCACTAAAGGATGTGTCATACCTAAGATTATATAGACAATGGCTGGCTCTACTTCGATTATAGCAGGCATTGCCTTAAGCATTACTTCTATACCTTTGTTTTTGTTGAGCAGGCCGAATGTCAGGATGGTCTTACGATCTTCCATTCCAAACTTGTGTTTGTAGTAATTGCTGTCAACGAAAGGTAAATCCGGTATGCCATGTGCAATCAGCTCTACTTTTTTGCCGGATATGCCATAGATGTCTCGCAGCATATCGACGCCGCGTTTGTTCATGGTGATTACTTTATAGGATACGTTGCAAACGTCCACTAATGACTTGTAGTAGTCTTGGTTTGGATTCTCAAGAACTGTATGGAGGGTTGTTATAACAGGGGCTGTCAATCTGTTGAGCAGTAAGCTCAGATATGAGCCTGCTTCACCGCCGAACAGGCCGAATTCATGCTGGACGGAAACTAAATCGACGTGACTGAAATTGATATAATCGGCTGCGCAAATATAATCATTTCTAACGTTTTGCCTGATCTCAAATTTAACAGGGTCGTTATATTTAATGTCACCAGTCCGCATTGCCACTACCAACGGTTCAAACTCACCTTTTGCGGCTGCTGCGGTGCTGTTAATTAGGTCGGACGTAAAGGTCGCAATTCCACATTTTCTTGGAGGGAAAGAAGATACAAATGCCACCTTTTTCACGATATTTTTTTGCATCAATAAAAATCCCTGTGGAATATATAAGAATATATGTACTTTTATTTTAGAGGCAATCGAGGGATTTGTCAAACAAATTGAGACTTTATATTATTAACTGATTGACCTATATCTTGAAATTTTTAGCTGATTTTTTATTTTTTTGCACCAAAAATGAAAAGATTCGTATAAAATACTACAAAGATGATAGGAATAGTAGGGGAATTATTATGAAAATATCAACCCGTACAAGATATGGATTAAGAGCCGTGTTGGAATTAGCTATGAGTTATGGGCAGGGGCCGTTGCAGCTTAAAGCCATTGCCCAGCATCAGGATATATCCGTGAAATATCTTGAACAGATAATAGCTATACTCAAATCAGGAGGATTCGTCAGAAGTATTAGGGGTGCCAGAGGCGGATATATTC
>CAZQKO010000012.1:0-2846 GCA_964593945.1 uncultured Pirellulales bacterium
GCAAAGCTATTCCTGTTAGTCAACGATGTCGTGGTAAAAGTGCTCGATTCCGCCACAGCCGGGGCAAAGTTTGTGTTCGGACCATTAGCTGAAACAGGAGAGGAGTCACTGGGGTATATTTTAGCCTTTCAGGCCTTTCCCACAATCATCTTCTTCTCGGCCCTGATAGCGATTTTATATTACTTCGGCATAATGACCTTAATTATCAGAGGCTTTGCCTACGCATTTACGAAGTTAATGAGGATATCAGGTGCCGAATCTCTGGTAGCTGCCAGCAATATTTTTGTTGGGATTGAATCCACCCTCACTATTAAGCCTTATTTGGCTCGAATGACCCGCTCGGAGCTTTGCACATTATTGACTGCAGGAATGGCTACAATTGCTTCCAGTGTTTTAGCGCTGTATGTGTTAAATTTAAGGGATATCTTTCCAATGATTGCGGGCCATTTAGTCTCAGCATCTTTGCTTTCCGCCCCGGCTGCACTTGCCATGTCGAAAATTATATTGCCTGAAGGCGAGAAGCCTGAAACTTTAGGTGTACACGTCAGGCTCTTTTATGAAAAAGAGCATAACATTTTTGAGGCAATCATTAACGGAGCTAATGCCGGCGTCAAGATGATAGTAGGGATCGCATCGCTTCTTATCGCTATTTTGGGCCTGGTCGCTTTAGTTGATCTGGGCTTAGGTGTATTAGGCTCAAAGATTAATCCCATGGTGGGCCTTGAGGGCCAATGGTCTTTGAAAGCGATTTGCGGTTATGTCTTTTACCCGTTTACGATAATTTTGGGTGTGCCTCTATCCGATGTGGGGACAGTTTCTCAAATTGTTGGCGAACGCTTAGTCGTTACCGAGGTTGTAGCTTACAAGGACTTCGCAACTGTATTAGAGGAAAATTTATTGCAGCATTCTCGCTCGGCTGTGATTACCACCTATGCTTTGTGTGGCTTTGCTCATCTTGCATCGATGGCCATTTTTGTCGGAGGCGTCTGTGCGTTAGCTCCCGAAAAAGTTCGCAATATCGGGTCAGTTGCGGTTCGTGCGCTGATTGCAGCTACATTAGCCTGTCTTATGACCGCCTGCGTTGCAGGAACGTTCTTTACACAAGGTTCAATCCTGCTTGGAGAGTGACAATGTTTATAAAATATTTAAATGACTGCAAAGAAATCACAGCCGGTGACCGCTCAATTTTGCGGGAGTTTTTGCATCCGGATAAGGCAAATCTAAAAATCCGATACAGTCTTGCACACGCTAAAGTTAAGCCGGGAAAGACAATAAAACCGCACAGGCTTAAATCTTCGGAAGTATATTATATATTGTCAGGAAAAGGCCTGATGCACATAGATGAGCAGTCTTTCGAAGTTTCTGCCGACTGTGCTATCTATATTCCGCCGCGTTCAATGCAGTACATTGAAAATACAGGAAGCTCCGAATTGAAGTTTTTGTGCATAGTTGACCCGGCATGGCGAAAAGAAGACGAGGAGGTACTTAGCAGCTAAGATTTCAACCATCTGATAGATATAAGATTATTTCTTTTCTTCAAGAGGAAAAACAGTCCAGGGCTTGGCAGGTATATCTTTTAGATATCCTTGCAGCCAGTCATACTGAGTATGTTTTTCCAAAAATTCCTTCGCATCGAAACCGATGTCGCAGGAGCTGCCCCATTTTGCCCAAAGCTGCCAATTCTTTGCCAAATTAGAGTCAACAACCTTGCCATCAACCGCTCCTGCCGGCAGATATGCACCTCTGCTTCCAGGAGCTTTTCCGTCATCCAATTCAAGATGGCCGCATATTGTCCTGGAACCCGGGTTCTCTTTTTCTAAATACATATCGTAATGGTCAGCCAGCATTCGTTTGGCAATTTCAACATCAATTTTTCCATAGTGTTTTTTCATAAGCTGTTTCCAGCGCTCCCTGCGAGCTACACGGGAATTTCTTATATCATCATACGTAGCCCCCTTGGTCTCTTCTCTTAAGATTCCTAAATTATCCGGGACATTTGAGCCCGAAATATAGCCATCTGTCTTTTTTTCTAAACTGTGATGCTTTAAACCAAGCTCAAGACGGGCAATTTCATTGGTCTTAATATCTCCTAACAGCCAGGAATTGGCATAAGCGCCGCTGTTGTTTTCAATCATGATCTCGGCCCATTCATCAATGTTGTTTGCATACTGCATTGCTTTTCTGGCTCTTTCAAAAACAGGAGTCCCTTTTTCATTGAATCCCGTAAAACCTCCAATAGTAGTTTCCGTACCGATTAAACCGGCTGAAGTAATGAAAAAATCTGTACCACTATATATTAAAGGTCCCCAGGATTGCATAAGGATTCGATGGCCTTTATCGGGAACGATATCCACAATAATATTACTAAATCTACCGCCGGCATAGCTGATCCATGAATTATGGGCCATTACAATTTTGCCATCAGCGGTTGCATCTCCGGTGGCGATAAAGGCACTACAGCCGGGCTCTATTGATTCCTTCTGCTTAGGCCACCAGTACCACGAGAGATCAATAAATCCGTTCATAAACAGCATTTCTTCTAAGGTTGCTTTTTTCCCGGCTCTCTCCATTCCCGCCACCATCCCTTTCATTTCTTCAATGTACTCTTTGGAAACTTTTCCCTTGAAAAGTTTAGCGGCTGCTTTAACAAAAAAACTACTTTCTTTGGCGGTATTGAATTTCAAAAGATAGGCCATCGTTTTTAAGAACTCATCAGTTTCATTAGCGGTTAGAAAACCTCTCTGGAATCCTCGCTCAAAAGGTTCACCTTCAATATGCAGATAAATCCAGCCGTTCTTGTCTTCTCGATAAGCCTTTGCCAGCCACTCGTTTTCCTTTGCCGTAAT
>CAZQKO010000012.1:2946-23274 GCA_964593945.1 uncultured Pirellulales bacterium
AGGACTCTTTATAGGGACGGTTCTGAACTGGAAGCTCGTATCCGCTCGGCTCAGGATTTACACGCAAAAGACCAATACAATTACACTGCCCTGCTTTTTTGAGAAGCGGTTCGGTGACCCTACAGGCCTGTTGCGGATAATCTCGGCGATAATAATTTTGATATTTTTCACCATATATGCCTCGGCGCAATTAGTAGCGGCCGGCAAGCTGTTTGAATCAACCTTCGGTGTTCAATACAAAATAGCTGTAATCATCGGGGCCGGCATAATAATAATTTACACCTTTTTAGGTGGCTTCTTGGCTGTCTGCTGGACCGATTTATTCCAAGGCTCGCTGATGGTTCTTGCTCTGATAATTGTCCCAGTGGTGGCGTACTCCAACGTCGGTGGAATCGGCGCAATACGTGAGGCTATGACACACAGCCAGAAGAGTCTTATACCACAGGGAGATGGATTCGCCTTTTTGATGATTATCTCTATGATGGCCTGGGGGCTGGGTTACTTTGGTCAGCCACACATCTTAGTGCGATTTATGAGTGCCAAATCTCTTGGTAAGCTGACAGAATCAATGACCATAGCTATCATCTGGGTTTTTCTCTCGCTGGCTGGAGCAGTTGTCATCGGCCTTATTGGCATTGGCATGTTTGATAATCTTAATGCAGCAGAAGGTGAGCATGAAAAAGTCTTTATCTATATGATAAATAAAGTTATGCACCCATGGCTTGCCGGAATAATGCTGGCTGCGATTTTATCGGCGATTATGTCAACCGTAGATTCGCAGCTTTTAGTTTCATCATCGGCGTTGACGGAAGATTTTTACCAGAAAGCGATAAATAAAAATGCTTCTCAGCGGGAGGTCGTACTTATCGGCAGAATCTGCGTAATCATAATCTCTACAATAGCATTAGTCTTGGCGTTGCGTCCGGATGAGACAATCTTAATGATAGTTGCTTACGCCTGGGGCGGATTCGGGGCGGCATTTGGGCCTTTGATACTTTTCGGATTATTCTGTCGCAAAACCACCTGGCAGTCAGCTTTAGCGGGTATGGTGACAGGCACAGTTGTTTTGGTGGTATGGAAGCGGGCTGGCTTAAGCAATCAATTATACGAAATTGTGCCGGGATTTATTGCCAACTGTCTGGCAATTGTCCTGGTCAATCATTTTATTAAACAGAAAAACAAGAAAGTTCTAAAACAATATGATGAAGTTATAGATATAATTTCGAAAAGATAATAATTTTGTTATTTCTCAAAGCAGAGCCGCGACCGTGAGGGAGCGGTAAGTAAGCATATATTCAGATTGGATTGAAAAATGAGCAAAATAGCCGTAGATGTGGTATTGCTGCCATCGGATGAAATGACGGACAAGGCAATCCGAGCAAACGCTGAGCTTGTGGAAAAATTCGGCTCCGAAATAGTGCTGAATAAAGAAAATTGTCTGCCTCATATTTCATTGGCTATGGGCTGCATCGATGAAAGGGACATTTCTTCCATCGAAAAAGTATTAAAGCTTATTGCCGGAGAAAGCCCGCTTGGAAACCTGACAATTTCCAACATACGAACCTCAACAAATTCAAGAGGCGAAATTGTCTCAGTTTTCGAAATAGTGAAAACAAAAAAGCTTCAATTGCTGCACGAAAAGGTTATGAAGAAGCTCGAACCGTTCTTTAGCTATGATGTAAGCGAAGATATGATGTATGATGAGGAAGCCACCGAAAACACATTGCCTTGGATTAGGAAATATCCGGAAAAAGCAAGCTTTGAGAATTTTCTACCCCACATAACAATAGGATATGGCCAGATAGAAAATGTCCCATCATTTCCGATGGAATTTGCCGTCTCAAGGCTCGCTTTATGTCACCTTGGAAACCACTGCACATGCCGAAAGATTCTTGCATCGATTGAACTTTGAAATGGTCAAACCACTACCTGACGGTAGCGGCTTTGTTTTAGTGTGCGATTACGCTTGATATTCTAAAGACCGGCAGCAGCAGTGCTATAGCAACGGTTCCAATGATAGCTCCAAGAATTGTAATCATTAGCGGCTCAATAAGCGTCATCACATTTTTTATCGAAGCTTCAAGCTTCTTCCCATAGAAAACCGATATTTTGTCACAGACCTGCCCCAGCTTTCCACTTTTCTCACCCGCCTTAATCATCTGTATAATTCCCGGAGCAATTAAATCGGCGCCGCGAGAAAGCTGTATAGACTCAGACAACTGGTAGCCATCGTGGATTTTTTCACTTACTCCGGCCCAGAGCTGTTGAAAATGGTAATTATCACACGCTCCCTGAATCACATGTATCGAATCCATAAGTTGAACACCGGTATTAACCATCGTGGACATTATGCGCATACTACGAGTTACCACCATATCAATAAACATTGTACCCAGCACCGGTGTATGGATCTTTATAGAATCTATCACTCTCCGACCGGTCGCGGTCCGTGACCAGTAATATAATCCCACCGGTGCCAATGCTAAAGCCGTTCCTAAAGGCACCATCACCCGGTAATTTCCTAACATTCTGCTGAAGCAAACCAATATCTGAGTGATCTTCGGCAGCGCCGCCTCTCTGGATTCATAAATACTCATAAATCTCGGTAAAACAAAGAACATCAATGTCCCCGTCGCCGCCACAGCCATCAGTGCCATTATGAACGGGTAAGTAAGTGCTCCTTTAATGCGCTTGCGCGTTTCGCATTCGAAGTCCAAATAACCGCTGAGCACACTGAGCATCTCCGACATTCTGCCGGATGCTTCTGAAGCCTTGACCATGCTGATAAACATCGGGCTGAAAACTTTAGGATAAGCGGAAAGGGCTCTTGAAAAATTTTCGCCGCTTTTAACCGCCCCGGCCACCTCTATAATTATCATCCTGAATATCTCGTGCTCAATCTGCTCTGCAATCGTATCAAGAGCATCGCTAAGCACCACACCACTGTCGAGCATCACCGACAGCTCAGTTGTGAACATTATCAGCTCTGCACGTTTTACCTTTGCATTACTGAGACGACTGTATGGTTTGCCGACCTGATGACTTGACGGCTGGTAAGAGCGCATAAGAATCTGGCTGTCCACGTCTTTAGCGGATTTTACCGTTTTATCAGGCTCTTTCGTAATTTTAGGTGTAATTACAGCCATTTTCGTGTACTCATGTTATTATAGACATTACAGCGGCGATTGGGTTGTTCTTAATACTTCTTCGAGAGATATAATTCCGGCTTTTACCTTTTCAATTCCATCCATCTGCAAAGGAATCATTCCTTTTTCAAGTACCTTTGCTCTCAATTTCTTTGTGCTCACCCGTTCATTAATCATTTCATTGATTTCGTCGTCGGGCACAAAGAGCTCATGAATTGCGATCCGGCCGGCGTAGCCGGTGTTTCGACATTTCTTACAGCCTACACCACGATAAAACGGCCCTTCTTCTCCACAGAGCTGTTTAAATACCTTTCTTATATTGCGAGCCGGCTCATACTCCGTCTTGCAGTTCGCACATATCTTGCGTACTAACCGCTGGGCCAAGACACCAATCAGCGAGGCGCTGACAAGATAAGGAGCAACCTTCAAGTCCAGCAAACGCGTCACCGCACCGGGCGCATCGTTGGTATGCAAAGTCGACAAAACCAGATGCCCCGTCAGGGCCGCCTGTACGGCGATATTAGCCGTAGATTCGTCGCGAATCTCACCGACCATTATTATGTCGGGGTCCTGTCTTAACAAGCTTCGCAATGCTGTTGAAAATTCAAAGCCGGCAGCCGTGCTTACCTGAAACTGGTTGACACCCGATATATTGCACTCCACCGGGTCTTCAACCGTACAAATGTTGATCTCTTCGCTGTTTATCTCACACAAAGCAGCGTAAAGCGTAGTATTTTTCCCTGAACCGGTTGGACCCGTCACCAAAACTATGCCATTCGGAGATTGTATCACTTCTCTGAAACGCCGGAGGTTTTCAAAAGTAAAGCCGAGCGATTCGAGACTGAAAAGCACTTTATGCGGATCGATAACTCTTATAACCACCTTTTCACCGAAGTTGCCGGGCATAACCGACACCCGCAGGTCGATAGGTCTGCCTCCCGATATAACGTGAATACCACCGTCCTGTGGCAGACGCCGCTGAGCGATGTCAAGATCAGCCATGATCTTAATACGTGAAACAATCGCAGAGTGCATTTGATGTGGCGGGCGCATTTTTTCATATAATCTGCCATCAACTCGGTATCGCACCCGCAATTTTTTATCATCCGGCTCAATGTGAATATCGCTGGCGTTCTCCCGAACAGCATTATAGAGCAGATAATTAACCAGCTTGACGACCGGCGATTGGCCCGCCACCTCCTCAAGATTGCTTATATCCTGAGCGATGTTCTCTATCAGCGTAAAGTCTTCCAATCCCTCCTCATCAATAATATCATCGATGACAAAAACATTGGCGGCAGGCAAATATGTCTGTAGCGTACCTTTGATGTCCTTGGCGGTAGCACAAACTATTTGAACTTTGCAGCCGCTTATCCGCTCTATCTCATCTATCAGAAACACATTCGTCGGCTCACTCACCGCTACTGTTAAAACATCGTGAACTTTAAACAGCGGTAAAACAATGTGTTCTTCAAGAAATTCTCTCGGCAGGATTTCGAACATCTTTGCATCACATATTTTAGGACTAACCTGCGCATACGGCACACCGTAGCCCTGAGCCAGCGCCGCAGCTATCTGGTTCTCAGTACAGAAACCCCTCTCAACGAGAAGCTCACCAAGCAGCTTGCGATGGCCCTTTTCGCTCTGTTCAGCAAGGGCTTTTTCAACCTGCTCACTTGTTATAACGCCCCGTGTGATCAACAGTTGACCAAGTTGAGCTTTATTTTCTACGGCTATCTGACCCATAACATGTAAGACATCAAATATTAAAAATCAATCCCGATATATCGGGAAAGGAATTCCACAATTTTGATTTTTGTTTTTTATACAAAGCTTTTTACTGCCTCTGCAAGCTCCGCGTAATGGTCAAACTCGTTTTCAAGTCGAGTGACTTCAAGAATTCTCGAACAGTTCTCATCAAGCCCCGCCAGTCTAAGCTGGGCCTTGTTCTGACGGCAGTAGTCACGCACCCATAACAATAGCTCAAGTCCATGACTATCAATAAATCCCACAGTGCTCAAATCAAGCACGATACCAACCTTATGCTTTTCGACTATACCAATGATTTCATTTTGAAGCAGCTCGACAAGATCGGCATCCAGCTCACCTTGCAGCTCCACAATAGTTACATCGTTATAATCCTGGGTTCTAATTCTCATCTGATTAATACTCCCACCGCAGCGGTCCCATATTCTGAGAAGTTGATGTTTCCGTAACTGTCACTGAAACCGCCCTGGATAATTTCCCACAATTGATAAACATCGCTGTTAAGAAATAATCTACCTATCTTCTCATCGAACTGCGCTCCCAGCTCCCTTTCTATTTCCTCAATCGCTTCTTCTACAGTTTTTGCATCTCTATAAACTCGTTTTGACGTCATTCCATCAAAGCTGTCAGCCAATCCCACAATTTTACCTGCAAGCGGTATGTGCTCGCCCGCCAGACCCTGTGGATAACCTTTGCCATCAATCCGTTCATGGTGACACAAGACACCAGGCACAATGTCACGCATCTGTTTTATTGCGCCCAAAATACTGGCCCCTATAGAAGGATGCCTTTTTATATGCTCCCATTCCTGCTCGGTCAGCGTGCCCTTCTTACGCAGTATCGATTCGTCTATTCCGATTTTTCCTATATCGTGCAGCAGCCCGGACAAATAAATTCTGTGTATCTGCTCCTGCTCCAACGGCTCTACCTCAGCAATCCTTTCTGCGATCCATCGTGATATAAACGCAACTCTCTCCGAGTGGCCATGAGTATATGTGTCTTTTGCATCGATACTGCTCGTCAGTGCTTTTAACGAACCTATAAACAATTCCTTTAGATCAGTGAAAAGCTCACCGTTCTCGACAAACACGGCACACCCGCCAGCCACTGAATTAAACAGTTTCACATCGGTGCTGTCGAAATCCGGCTTGTCAATTCTGTTTATGGCCACCATCAGCCCTATTACGTAGTCACCAGCTTGGGTTTCCTGCACGAGATGCGGGTCTCTTTTTTCTTTACCAAATAGAGGTGCCGCTATAATATTCCTTATGTTGCTCGGCCAATCATACTTAAAAGGAGAATATACAGCGCTATCCAGCAGGGCATCTTTGCCGCTGTTTATTTCGTCAACCAATCTGCTGTGCAAAATAGCTGCCATCCGTGAATCTATGTCTATCAGTCCGGAGCCTGCAGCAATAACCAGCTTTTTTTCACCTTCCATGTTCTTTTCCAACAGGATCGCAATACCTTCGATGTAAACAATGTCAGTTAAGCTGTCACAAGCCATCTGCAAAAAGCTGGTATCCTGCTCGGTAACCTTCATATTTGTGCTCAAATTGTGAAGCAATACGAGCTCTTCGTATGTTTGCGCCAGCTCAATACTGACCTTTTCAATCTGCTGCTCAGCCTTAAAAGTAATCTGAAAATTCTCAGCTAAAAGCTCAAGCATCTCACTGAAAATCGCCCCGGCTCGATCGGGGTCCTGCTGCATAGTATCCGTAACGCGTGACGAACTATCGCCCAAATCAACCAACGCCACACCGACAGCTTCGATTTTCTGTCTTAGAACAGCAGCTAAAACCTGATTTTCTTGGCCTAATCGAAACACCTTCACACCGGGATTGCCAGAACCATTTCCATTGAACTGCAAGCCAGTCGCATTTTGTGGCACCTCATGGTTTTGATTTAATCCGCCGAGAGCGGATCGGCTGACCTCGACCAAGTACTGCGTGTCCGATTGGAATTTACCCCCTTCGCACAACAGGACAAGCTCGCCGGTACAATCGCAAACTGCGAAATTGAGGCCGAACTTATTTATCCTGCCACCAAACTTCTTCAACTCAATAAGCTGTGATGGGCTTAAATTCTTAACGGCTGTGCTCATTACAACCCTGCCAAAATAAAAAATGCGTTAAAGGTTCTGCTTGCTCACCTCTTTACTGTGCAGAACATCCTCTATATGTCCCAACAGTTCTCTGGGACTAAAGGGTTTGCTGAGACACTGCATTATCATCAGGTCTTTCTGCTGCTGCTGCGATATAGCAAAGTTTCTGGCGGTCAACATGATCACCGGTATATTTTTGGTCGACTCACATTGTCGCAGCTTCTCCACAAGCTCCAACCCAGACATAATGGGCATCTGAAAGTCCGTAACGATGACATCCGGCTTTGCCTCGCAGGCCAGCTCAAAAGCGTCGGCACCATTATCGGCCGATACAACCTCGTAACCATTATTACGAAGCTTTATCGCTACCACGTGCACAATATGTATCTCGTCATCTACCACCAAAACTTTCTTGTCAGACATTGTTACCTCCCCGCAAAACTAACGTTAACTTCAGAAATCAGAATTTCTTTTGCCTGTCCTCTGTCTTTTGTTCTTCTACACGGCCTCGACTGCATGGCTTGCCGCCAACGGCAGCTCAAAGCCAAATGTGCTCCCTACGTTGGGCTCACTTATAACAAACACCCGGCCCTTGTGAACTTTTTCGATTATCTGTTTAACAAGATTAAGTCCCAAGCCTGTACCTTTTGCCTGGTTACTGTTTGCACTCACTCTGTAAAACTTATCGAAGACATGCTCGATTTCATCTTTTGGGATTCCGACACCCGTATCACTCACTGTGACTTGTGCTACACCTGATGTTTCATCAACCAAAGTATCAATTCTGACCGAGCCACCACGAGGAGTGTACTTGACCGCGTTGCTGAGCAGATTAACAATGACCTGAGAAATCATGTCTTTGTCGGCATAAACTACATCGTGAATGATCGGCGTTTGCGTGATAATCTCAATATCTTTTTCTTCAGCATAGCTTTTGATCATTTGCAACTGTTCTTCTATTATTATTGTCAGGCTCATCGGACTTTTTTCTATCTTGATCAAACCGGACTCTATTCGTGAAATATTCAGGATGTCCTCAATTAACCGATTCAATCTTTTTGCCTGACTCTGAATCACTGAATAAAACTGTTTTTTTGTTTCTTCGTCCTCGGCCTCACCATCCATGAGCATCTCTGAGCAGGCCGTGATAGAAGCGAGAGGTGTTTTTAGCTCGTGCGAGACGTGACTTACAAAATCATTTTTCATTCTCTGGATTTCTTTTTCCCTCGTAACATCGTGCAGCACTGCTGCGACGCCGCAAACTTGCTGTCTGTCATCATAGACGCACGAAATAATGCAATCGAAAACTTTCAACCTTTCGTCCTGCAAAAATTCGATTTCATGCCTGGTGGCTTCTACCTCACTTTGTCTGCTTTGGCGCAGGAAATCCGCAAATTCGTGTTTGTCAGGAACTATAAGAGAATCGATGGGCTTAAACTGGGAGTTTATGAAATCAAAATTGAAAAGCTTTCCTGCGGCTTCGTTTGCCATCAACAACCTGTCAAACTCATCAACGACAATTACCGCATCGTGAAGGCTGTATATAATAGCTTCGGTGTTTCCTTTTTGTCTTCGTGACAACTGAACCTGGATTTGCAGGTCCTTGACCTGCTTTTGGAGCCGCTCCAAGAGGTTGGAATAGCTTTCAATCCGACCGTCAATCGCCTCGCTTAGCTCGTTTATTAGCGAATTGGCGCTCGAACCGACAAATAGTGGCTTTTCAGATTTGAGCGCTTCGGTCATGGACGTAATCGTCCGCGCCAGTTTCAGCCAAAACCAGCAGAGCCAAATCACGCCCACAGCACCGGCGAAATATGCGCTAATATATACTACTCCACACCAACTGCGCCACCCTGCTGCGATGTCAGAATATCGCCATGTGACAAGGCCTGCTATAAACAGACCGCCTGCCACAATAGCCGTGACTACCGCGTATGTGTTTCTTCCAAGTTTCAAATCAACTGCTCCAAAAAAGCGTTAGTCGTTTACCGGTTGCGCTACTCGTTTCATCTATCGTCATACGTTAAACGCAACCGACACGAGATGCGCAACCGCAACCGTGATATTCACCAATTACAATTACCAATCACTTACCTTCTCCGCCAATTAGAGGCTTCTTGCCGTTCGATAGCTTCCAGCATAGTTCTCTCCATCTCGTCCACATCCTCTGGACTCGTTTCAGCAATAATCCTTTCCTTCAGCCGTATCGCCTCCAGATATGTCGGACGAAGCTCGAGAACTACTATCAGCTCTCGCATCGCAGATTTGTTGTCACCCTGGAGATAATATTTCACGGCTTTTGCATAACGGTCTTCTATTAACCTCGATCTGCTGACCCACTGCAATTCATCCTTAGCACCAAGTCTTTTGCGAGCAATATCTACCGCTCTCGCATCGCCAAGCGTCTCTTTCGGCTCTCTTACGATATGGGGCGTAAGCAGAACTATTACCTCTTGACGCTCGACTTTATCAGCAGTACCTCTGAATAGCCCTCCCGCAAGCGGCAGGTCACCGAGCACAGGAACCTGGGTTTTAGCAGTCGTAGTCTTATCCTTGAACAATCCTCCGATGACTATGGTCTCGCCGTCCTTGACTATTATGTTAGTAACCAGTTCCGCTGATGTCTCTTGAGGAATGCCGCTCGGAACTGAGCCTGAACTGTCCTTGGGATGGATATCCATACGGATATAGCCGTCGTCGCCGATATACGGCCTGAACGAAAGCTTTGTTCCGGTATCGAGAAACTTGACTGAACCCTCTACCAGATTACCTGCTGTATCAAATGTGTTACCCTCCCGATATCCATATTTATCACCAATATAAACCTGTCCAAGCTGCTTGTTGACCGTCAATATCTTCGGATTGGCCAAAAGGGTTACATCAGTAATCTCTTCTACGGCTCGTATAAATGTCCCTATGTCGCCAAACGCAAACCCAATGGTCAAACCGCCGCTCAAAGCGCTTTCTACCTTGGCAGTAGTACCCCCAGACTTAAGGTAGTCCGGAGCACCTGAACTGATATCCGTTAAACTGGCCACAGCAGAACCCTTAAGACTTTGCCAGTCGATACCAAATTGCATATTCTCTGTGAGTTTGGCGCTCAAAATAGCTGCTTCAACCAGCACTTGTTTGGGCCTGATATCAATCATGGCTATCACATCTTCCATTCTGGCAATGTTTTCAGGGTAGTCAAAGATAACTAAGGTATCGTTCATTGCAATAGTGTCACCTCCTCCTGTTTGTGAACTGATGGTCTCGCTGGTGGGCACGCCGGTTTCAGCCGCAGTAGTGGCCTCAATTTTACCATTATTGCTGAGAACCGGTGTAATCAGCTTTTTAGCCTCAGCAGCAGAGATGTAATAGAGTGTGAAAACTCTGCATTGCATTCGCTCCAAGTCTTCTTTGATCGCTGTGTATTCCTCATCGGTATAGACTTTGATGAAATTGCCCTGCTGTTGATATTTGAAACCGTGCCCAAGAATCGCACCCAGCGCTTCTTCAAACGTCACACTATAGAGATTAGTGATTGTAATCAGGCCGTCCACTTTCGTCGAAGGCACAATGTTTTTTTGATAACGAGCCGCCAAGAAACTAAGTGCATCGCGTATTCCCCAATCCTTCTTGAAGGAAATCGACTGAATTTTAGCACCCATGGAGGCATCTTCCGGCATATCTGACCCGGCTATGGCACGCTCCGCCGTGACGAGTGTGCCTTCAGAACCAATTACATCAGCGCTGGCCGAACCTGGATTTTGACTGAGGTAATCTTCAATTGGGCCCTGCTCACCACCGCTGACCCCAAACGCAACCGTCACGACCAATACTAAAGCGTAGATGAACAGGCCCTTCATCACTTTTATTTTACTGATTGACTTTTTTTTGCGACGCATAATTCAACTCCTGTCCTCGCTATAAGGACCTAAACGAGTGTATACCCTACCCTTCCGGTACAAGTTTTAACTCTATTTCTACCCCTCCATAGTTTATAAACACGAGATTTTTTTCAATTTTCACTACTTCACACTCATAGGAATCAACTCCATCCCGAAGAATGAATTTATCCCCTATCGACAGCAACCTGCCATTAATAAAGACACGGGGATTTCCACCCAGCTCTATTGCCTCCAACCTTAATCCTGCATTCATCAGCCGTGAACGCAGGTTCGCCAGGTTCTGGATAACACCTAGCCGCTGACCATCAGCCAAGTATTTTCCATCCGGGATAAAGCCGCTCCAACTGTTTGGATTAAAAAAGTTCCTGGTAATTACATCATTACGACCTTGTATCCGTGGCAATTCGATATAAGATATTATTATCGGTGAGCTTTCCTGCTCTTTCACTTCTACTTCTTTGGCCACCAAAGTTGCCTGAGCAGCCACGGGTGACTTTTTGGCAAATATTCTGATCCACATAAGGACCATTAATGCAATCAGACACAGAGCTAATATGGTCTTTTTCTTATCCGCGGCTAAATGATTAAAAAGTTTATTATTACTGTTATCAGTGTTTTTTAAATCCCGCTTCATATCTTCTGAGACTCCTCCAAGTACCTCTTGTTATGCTCAATCCCGTTAGAAATTTCCCCAACTTCCTGTGTATTTGGCAATCTTGAATTTCTAACGGAGTCAACTGTCGGCCGATAATAAATAACCAACTTCGTTTCCATACTAACTTCGCCCTCGAAGCTGCTATCATTCACGAGCTTAACCTGCTCGATACGAACAAGCCGACCTAACGTTTGCAGCTGTTTATAGAATTCAAAAATCTGTGTCAATCTGCCTTTACACCGCATATTTATCGATATACAGCTCAGGTCGTCAGTCTTTATTTCCTTTTGTGGAACAACAATCTGTTCTTTCAGATTATGCTGGGCCATCAAGTTAGCCAACTGCCGTAAAAATACACCAAGATCCCTTTGCCAAGGGACATTTACCTCAAAGTTTGAAGCCACCTGCTGCAAGTTCTGCAATTGTTCGGTAAGCACAGGCAATTGTCTGCCTCCTGTTGTACCTTTATCAATCGCGAGTCCCAGCGAGGTTTTTGTCTGCTTTATGGCCTTCATTGTCTTTTGTAAAGGCAAACATCCAAACCAGACAAAATCTACCACCAACATGACCGCCACAACACAGATTAGCACCTGCTGTTTTTTCCAAAAGAATAACACTATAGCCTTTGCCTTTCTTCGTTCGTCTAAGGCCGAATCTAACGATTTTAGCCTTGCTGCTTTTTCATAAAATCAGAGTTTGTCCTGCCTAAAATTTGCCAGATAGCAGCTCATCTCAAACTCGCTCACACTGAAATTCCCTGCTGTAAGTGCCGTTCTTGTCCCTGCCCCACTGTTTATTACAGAATTTCCAGACGTCTGTATCGTTTTGTTTCGCGAGATTGAGAGATAGACCCGACAAAAATATGGCGAATCTTCCAGCTTGCATACTAATGCTGCAACGTCACTGGCATCAGCGGCTATGCCGTTTATCAGCACTTTGAAGCAGACATTGCCAAGCGGCAGGTTTTGCCTTTTATCCGTCCCGGCCCCGACAACTCTGATGGCTGAACTACTGCTCTTTTTGGGCTGCTGCTCGTCTGAGAACCTCTCACTGATGAATTCCACTTTGCTAAGAACTACCTTTTCATCAATTAAAAAACTCATTTCAGCTAAAACTTCCGCTACATTAATCCTGGAGTCGATTTCTCCGAGTATATGCGTTTTGATTTGCAGCTCCGCCAGCTCGTTCTTAATCTTTGTGAACTCTTTTGATGCAATTTGCACTTCTGACTGCTCCGTTGCCATTTGAGCAAGCTTAGCCGTAGCTTTTGAAACGGAATTCAGGGAAACAAAATTCCACACCATCATCACGCTAAACATACAAACCAGAGCTATATACTGTGTGCTATAACGCAACTGCCGACGTCTGCCGTTCTTATACCACTCTGGAAGAAAATCAATTTCTTTCATTATTATCAAGGCTTTCAATTCCGCTTTTTTGCATTTGCGGCGTAGCCAGCTCATCAGTAATTCCACTAAATCCCTTGAGACTCAGGCCTATAGCTACTGCCCATTCACAAGACAAACATTGATTGTCATAACCAAGATTGTTGCTCACCTTTTCTTCCGGCCAATCGAAACCTTTCAGCGGCTGAGCTATATCAACCTCGATCTTTAGCTGCTGCCTTAAAACATCAAGTAAAATTCTTTCGTATGCCTCGCCTCCGCTAAAAGTCACTCTCTCCACACGCTTGCCTCTGAATGTCACCGTATAATATCTTAAACACAGCGATATTTCCCTTGCGATCTCTTCAGCAACCGTAGTTATTGCATTGAGTATCACCTGCCGCGTAGATGCATCGAGGCGCTCGTTGTCCTCTGCTGAGACCTGTCTGCCGGTGTTTAGCAGCACCCCTTGTTGTTTTTGTTCCATCCGAAGCCTGCCCCGCAGCATCTGCACTTCGTGGATATCGATACCTAATCTCGCTCCTATTTCGTGATTAAACCTGCTCCCTCCAACCGCTATTTGCTTAACAAAACAAATTTCCCCTCCACGACCAAAGACCACCGTAGTAAAGCAACTGCCTATATCCAAAAAAATTACCGTGCGGTCTTTATCCTCCTGACGCCTCAGTGACCTCTCAAAACCCCTGAACAAAGCACACGGAACAACATCTATCGCCACAGGCCGAAGCTGGGCTTCTTCAAGCATCGCTATGTGACTTTTTATCGTTTCGTCGTCCGTAGCAAACAATACCAGCTCATTCTTAACCTCATCACCGTGCATGACACTGCCGGCAAGTATGTAATTAATCGCGTCCTTATCCGAGTCCAGTCCGAAACGACGAGCAGCCTCTCTTCGTAAAGCCTGTTCCATCTGTGGCGGTGGCATCTCAGCCAAACGCAGAGAAGTTATTTTCACTCTTTCATTCGGCAGGCAGGAAACAACATTCCGTCCATGGAACTTATTCTCCGCCAGCATCCGCTTTATTGCGGAAATAATAAATCTTCTTCTTTCCTCGTGGTCCTCATCTACATCGGCGTCAAGACGTGTCTCATCTGCTGCAACAACAGCCATCCGATCTTCGCTTACCGCCAGTTGAATCATCTTAATAGAATGATGACCTATGTCCAATCCTATAGGACGTGGATTCTGAGATTTAAGATTCCAGTTTACCATTTACACTTTCCCTCATCAGTCAGCAATCGAGATATATCCGGTAACAGCCTCTATAGAAATCGTCTTGGTGATTCCGCCTGCCTGCAGAGTGATAACACCCTCTCCAATCAAATCTGAACCCTCTCCATTTTTGGGGCTGCCAAGATAATCAAATGTAATCGTCGTGCTGGAGTTCGGGTTGAAAACAGCATCAAAAATATCGACCTGGTCCAGCCTGCTGTCGCTTTGGAAATTTACAGTGTATGGAAAACCCTTCTTCACAGGATGCTGTATCGGCTCCTCGCTACCTTCTTGCTTTATGCTGTAACTGTCGTTTTCTTTCTCAAACACCACTGAGAAATTTTGTCCTCTGCTGATTGCCATACTCTTTGCGTACTCCAGGTCCGCTGCAATCATGTTAGCAGCGGAGTATATCTGCATAGAAGCCGATGAGGATATCATTGGCACAGCTATCATTGCCGTTATCCCGATCAGCACAATCACAATCAAAATCTCTATAAAAGTAAACCCCGTTAGATAACTTTGTTCTCTAACGGTTTGCAATGGTGGCATTAAACCAACACCCGCTTTATCTAACGGGGTAAATCCACCGCCTCGTACGTAAAGACTCAAACCTGCCCCGAGCGCGGTTGAGGTGGCTTGAGTCTCGACC
Organism: uncultured Pirellulales bacterium; assembly: GCA_964593945.1. Lineage (GTDB taxonomy): Bacteria > Planctomycetota > Phycisphaerae > Sedimentisphaerales > Anaerobacaceae > CAZRMQ01. Next base: position 17,783 of record CAZQKO010000012.1, read on the forward strand.
TTGACGAGCCTGGTCGAGCCACCTCCTCGGGTCTGGGTTCTCCTCACCGACCTTGTCTGCTGATAATAGGACATTATGAGCCCTGCCTCCGTTAACTTTTATATTTTCGGCATCCAAAAGGTAAGTCTTTACCAAGCAGACAGAAGAACCACCCGTGAAACGTGGACCCCCACATAAAACATGGGATTGAATGTTTAGCCCCGCAATTTATTGCGGGGTTTTGTCAGACGATACAACTGTCAAATCCCATACTCTCAACAGTTAAGGTCAACAAAATTCGTACAACCGTCAAGACAGATTCCTCAATGACTAAAGTGCCTAAAGTGAGCTAAAGTGCCTAAAGTTGAAAGTTATGATTTTAGGCACTTTAGGCACTTACAATTTTAGCTCACTTTTTAATCGGATTTTTCTTTTTGTTGTGTAAAAAGGCCGATAAGCGACCCCCCTTTTCGTTGAGCGGTTGCGCTGCTCGTTTCGTCTATCGTCCTACGGTTGCGTCTTTGACAACGCTGGACGACTTACGCAACCGATACGAGTCGCGCAACCGCAACCGCTTAGGAGAGCCTTTTGAGCCGCTTTTATTTCCTCTGGATACTTCTAAAAAACGCCCCGCCGGCTGGTGTCCATCTATTTGCTGCATCAGCCGTCGGCCAGGTTTCGATGGCTGCTTTATCAGGAAAAGCAGTTATCTCGACAGTACACCCATTAGTATTCTTTATACCCTCATCATTAGTAATACACAACGCCCCGATAACATTAAGACTGCTGCCCGTTTTGTTTCCCATATCAATACGTTTGTTTACTTGCGCTAGACCGTTTACAGTAATGCTCCGATTATCCTTTTCTATTTTGATTTCCTTTCCGATCAAAAGCGCTGGAAAGTCTTTAAAGGCAGTGATGGTTAAACTACTGTCTTCTTCTAATTTTAAGTCTTTCTCTACCACAAGTGTACCGGTTATGTTGATGTCTCCATATAATTTAAGATCGCCATCACTATAATATACATGAGCAGGATTATTCAATCCAGGCTCTGGAAGCGATGAATAACATGGATCTGGAAGAGTTTGTACAAGATACGGGCCAAGACCATTATAATAATACTGGGGGCTAAAATGAGAACAATCAAGACCGGGTGAGCTTATGGGGGGAGTCGGAACGGATTCATTCTTTTGTCCAGTCACACTGCCACTGCCTGTTATATCTTTTTTGGAGAAGACGTCACCATTGACTACACCATTAATTTCCAAATCGTCATTGCAATAAACGTCTCCATTAATTGTAATTTCCGTATGGATTGTTGTACTTTTACCAACCCAGTATGCGATGCAGGGGTCAAGTCGAAGCTCGGCTGTTAAACTACTCCGGCCAACTGTTTCACTGTCTTTTAGCCGATAGGCGTCGCAATTGATGGTGTAATTGCAGCAATCGTTTGAATCGCGGGCAACCTCAACATTATAATAGTCATTGCTGCCAGCGACAAGCTGTAGATTATGGTCTCCGGCCCAATATTCACCTGTCACATCCTGGGGATTCAAAATAAGCCCCTTAGCATGTTCCAGGCCTGATTCTGCCAAATAGTCCATTTGCGTTCGCAATATCATATTCTGGCCGCAGGCCAGATCGACATCGCTGCGTGACAAAAAGCCAAGCGACAAGATAGTTATGGCCATGATGATAAAAAGGACGACAAGTAAAGCCACTCCTTTTTTACTCGTATCGCGTATCGCGTAGTGCGTAGTGCGCAATTTTATTATTTCATTAATCATCATTTGTAGGGTGGGGTTTGCCCCACCACTCCCTAATCATCATCGCTTACAATAGCAGTTCCGTCCTCATTAAGCAGATTGCCCGCCCAGCAGCGAAGCGCTGCGCTTATCTGGTATTGATGGATAATGTCGTTTTCGGCAAGATCAAATGTTATCGTTATACGTTTTGCTTTCGGCAAAGGGTCAGAAGGATTGTCTAAGTGAGCATAAAACTCTACATTGCTGCATTGTGGAATTAATTGAGCATAAGCCTCCTGGCATAGACTGACAAACAAGGCTTTTAACCAATCCTGCTGAAGAGCTATTACCTGAAAAGATTGGTTTCTAAGCCATTCTAGAGGACACCTTGTAAATTCAAGAACTCTTATACGGTCACTATTGTTTCCTTTTTCGATATAGGCCAATTCGAGGACATTAATGTTACTATCTTCATTATCGTCTGCTTTCCAAATAACAAGGTCATTTCCAGGAGCGGCGCAAATTAGTTTACAGTGCCGAATAAGCTCCGAGATTCTCAGCGTCGCGAAACGTACCTGGGCCTGCTTAATGCTTGTATCATCCGTAGAAACGTTTGCCGTGCTCATAGCAAAGGCAAGCGTAGCCACCGCAGCCAAAATTATGCTGCTGACAATCAAAGCAACCAACAGCTCGACCATTGTAAAGCCGTTTTCGTACTGCGTATTGCGTATTGTGTATCGCGTAATTGGCATTTTTAATGGCTTATAAGCCTATTTATAACCACGATTTCACGTCCGTTGTATTTAACCCACACCGTGACGCAAATGTAGTTGCATTGGTCCTCGTCACGTGGGCTTTGCTGCGGCACATAAGCATAGGCGCAGGTTGCTCCCCTGCTGAAGTTAGAATATAAAGGATCAGGGAATGTCTCCTCTTGATGCTCGTCTACTATTTCTTCTATATTTTCAAAAGGCGTATTGAGGATCTCCTCCATCAGGCCGCTTGCCAATTTGGCGGCCAAAGTCCTGTGGATACCTTCGGCCCGCACCTTTGCTCCGCTTGTAAAAGGAAGCAATACCCCTGCCGCAGCTATACCCAGCACGACCATAGCTAACATCGCCTCAGCGAGCGTAAAACCGCCGCTCGTCGCTCGTCGCTCGTCACTCGTCATAGTTCTGTGTTCGCCGTTCATAATTCTTCCTACGTATTGCATTGTGCAATGGGTGGCAGCCTCAATCCCGATTTCATCGGGATTGGGGATGGCTGAACTCTATAACAACAAATGACCATCGCCAAGGCCTTCGGCCTTGACAATGCCACCCGCCGAAACAAATTCAAAATCCTAAACTCGAAATACGAGCGTCTAAACGGTTGTGGTTGCGCAGCTCGTATCGGTTGCGTTAAACGTAAAGCGTTTTTTTTAAGACGCAACCGTAAAACGATAGACGAAACGAGTTGCGCAACCGATAGACGAAACCGGATTTCGTACTTCGTGCTTCTTATCACAAACCTGCATGTGCGATACTGTCGTCTGCCTGGAACAAACCGGTCTTTGTATCAAACCGCCAGCCGGTCGATCCGCTGCCAGCCGGCGGGCCATCGAATCGAATAGTAGAAAGATTATTAAAAGGATTCTCCGGAATCTGTTTGATATATGGGCCGTACTGCCCCATTTCTGTCGTCAGGCTGTTTTTGAAGCTATCATACGTATCGGTGGGAGGGAAATTATCTTCGTGATGAGCCTTATATAAATCAAGCTGAGAACGCATCTGCTGAAGTCCATCCATTAGCCTGCTAATCTTGGCGTCCTGACTTGCCTGTGTGAACCGCGGGACAGACTTTATAGACACTACACTCAAGACAATCACGATGATCAAAATCTCAGCGTATGACCAGCGTGCCTCCTCGTTCATAACCCTCCCCCTATTGCTTAAAATTCTAAATTAGAAAAAGGTTATCAGGTCATCAGAAAGTCCCGACTTGTCGGGATCAGGTTGCGAATTTCGTCAACCGGTTGCGCTACTTGTTTCGTCAAACCTTTATCGGTTACGCAACTGGTTTCGATTAACGCTATACGTTTAACGTGACGAGCTGCGCAACCGTTCTCCGCAAGGAGTCCCAAGGACAACGATTTACGTTGATAGCAACCGCAACCGGATATTCGTTCCCTGATATCCTGATCTTCTGGTATCCACCGTAAGGTGTCCTGTGGACTGCACTCTGGTTTCCTGATATCCTGATTTCCCCTCGTCTCCTCACTTCATTAAAAGGGCTGACCACGCCTAAGGCACTCCACCGCTGTGCCTCAGCACGGTCAGCCTATTTATTTACTTCGCAATATTCACCAGCTTTACGCCGGTGAATGTACAAATGTCACTACATAATGGTTGTAATCAAGTTTTTAGTATGCTGAATGTGCAACAGTGTCGTCAGCTACAAAAGCACCCGTTGTGGTATTAAATTCCCAGCCGTGACCGTTATCGCCAAGAGTTCCATCCGAATTTACAGTAATCAGGTCGTTAAACGGATTCTTTGGTATTTGCTGCAGATATGGGCCATAAGCACCCGCTGCATCCACGACACCGGCAATGGTAGTCTTTGATGTCATTCGGGTCCACGTCCCCGCTGCTTCGGGAGCGGGCAGAAGGTCGTTATGCTGAACCTTATACAGCTCGATTTGTGAGCGGATACTCTGAAGGTTGCTCATCAGGCTGTTGGTCTTGGCCTCGGTGCTGGCATTTGTGAACTGAGGAATCACAATCGCAGCCAGGATACCGAGAATGACCACCACAATCAGAATTTCCACTAATGTAAAACCACTTTTAGCTTTCATTTTCTCACCCCTTTAAAAATATAAATTTTTTGGTAAACACACCGCACCCGGCCAATAATTTTACACAATTTAAGGTATCGGCCTAATTAACACGCAACTTAACTATCCAAATACTGTTCTGTTCTGCCCCTCCAAAATTAAAAAAGACTGTAAAATTATCAAAAAACAAATACCTCAAAAATCGCGCTCAAATTATACGTCCGAAAAAACTATTGAGCCGCTTTGAGAGGCCATGTGTTACCTTCCTGTTAAAGTATGAAAAACAAACGCTGAGTTGCCAACTTGTCAGGAGTGAAAAATAAAGGAATAACCCAAGTTATTAAAGAGGACATCAGGTTACCAGGGAATCAGGGTGAAGGTTATCAGGACAACAGGATACCAGAGAATGACAGAACTATTTGATTTTCTGATATCCAGATAACCTGATAATCTGATCCACTATTTGCTGAAGTTTATTCCGTTGCAGCGGACATTCATTGCAGCGTTTGCATTTATAAGGTCATATATACCGGTGCATTTTTGATATGTATTTTCCTTTTGGTCTGACCGGCGTGAGAAAGCTCTATCCGAATACAATCAACAGCCCGCAAGGCCGATTCGACTTTATCGGCCCACTCAATCAGAACCACCGACTGCGGATAGCAAAAATCATCAAAGCCTAACATCTCAAACTCGGCGATGGAATCGAGCCGATAGGCGTCGATATGATAAATATCCAGCGGCTCGACTGAGCTCGCCGAAGTCCTGCCCGAATACTCATTAACTATAACGAACGTAGGACTGGTGACATCTCTGCTGTCCTGTGCCCCCGCACCGGCTGCGATACCTTTAATCAGATGTGTTTTTCCGCTGCCTAATGGGCCGCAAACAGCAATGACCTCGCCGCCCTTTAATTGTGAGCCGAGCCTTTGACCAAGTTCGATGGTTTCTTCCGG
>CAZQKO010000012.1:23374-28736 GCA_964593945.1 uncultured Pirellulales bacterium
ATTTATTTGGGGGTTTTGCTTTTCAAGTGGTCATATCCCTTTACATGCAAGTTAGTGGTTCGACCATCCGGCATTTTTACTTTCATTTTTCTTATATCGGTGATTGTTCCGATTTGCGTTATCGGTACCTGGTCATCCCAAATCTTTAATAGTCTTTCATACTCTTCCGGCGAGAGGGTAAAAAGTAGCTCAAAATCCTCGCCATCGTTAAGAGCCGAGCTCAATGGGTCTTTGGATTTTTGTGCTTGCTTCGATATAGGAATCTTTTCTGCAATTATAACAGCCCCTACGCCACTTGCCTTGCAGATACGATTCAGGTCGCTGCTTAGCCCATCGCTTATATCAATCATTGAGTTTATAGTAACCAATTGAGCGAGCTTTATCGCCTCTTTAACCCTCGGCTCAAATTTCAGATGCTTGCCACTAATAGCACCACCCAGTGAGCCTGTCACGCAGATACTGTCGCCAGCCTTGGTACCGGAGCGTCTTATAGGTTTGGTGCTGGCGGGCCTGCTGAGCATCGCCACGTTAATCGCAAACGGCCCCTTCTTTCTCCAGGCCGTTATGTCACCACCTATCAAGGGACAGTTGAATTTGTCGCCGGCCAAAGTAATTCCCGAATGAAGCTGCTTCAATTCTTTCCCGCCGAAACCTTTAGGTAGCGCCACAGATACCACCGCTGCAACGGGCACTGTAGCCATAGCCGCACAATCGCTGAGGCTGACCGCCATAGCTTTGTAACCCGCTTGTTTTATAGTTGTTTTTCGCAGGTCGAAATGGACGCCGTCCAGCAGCATATCGGTGGTGATAAGAACTGTAACATCTTCCGCCAAACGGATTTCGGCCATATCATCGCCGATACCGACGGGAAAATCCGCTGCCGATAACTTGCTCTGACGGGCGAACCACTCGGTAATTTGGTCTTCATTCATACACGATGCTCGATTCTCGATGCTCGATGCTCGATTTATGACCTTTATCTACTGACCTGATGAAATTGTTTATCATCCTGCCAAGATGGTCATATTCTTCACAAAAGTATCTATATTTCTTTTCATCATCGAGTGATTTAGTCTCATACAATGTATCTAAATGAGCTATAGTTTCGTCACATGATGCTAAAGAATATGTGAGGAATTTAATGAATTCCAACTTGTATCTACGTCTTCCAAAACCTTCTACTATAGTATTCTTTACAGACTTACTCGACCTTCTTATTTGACTACCCTCTTCGTACATTTCAAATTTTGGCAGATTTAAGCTCATCCGATGAATCTCTATGGCCAATCTGTGGGCTTTTTTGTAAATATCTAAATCTCTATAACTCTGGTATTCCACTCACTCTTTCCTTTTACGAGTATCGAGCATCAAGCATCTAGCATCAAGTTCATTTTTCCAGTACACGATTTGCCTTTTCGCCTGCTGTGGCCCGGCTGCACCTTCAGTGACATACTTTCCAACTACGTTTGCTGGGCCAAGGTACTCGTAAACATCTTTCTCAATAACAGCCGAACACTTTTTCAGCTCATCCAGACCCAGCTCAGCTAATTTCTTATTCTGTTTTTCACAGTCGGCAACCAACGTCCCGACAACTCCGTGAGCCTCGCGGAAAGGCACGCCTTTTTGAACCAAATAGTCGGTCAAAGCAGTAGCATCTAAAAAACCTTCCTGCAAACTAACTGAAATTTTCTTCGCGTTGAATTTTATATGCGAAACGACGGCCTGCGCCATATCCAGCGATGCTTCAACCGTGTCACTGGCGGCGAAAATATGAATTTTATCTTCCTGAAGGTCGCGATTATAACCTGACGGCTGACCCTTTAGAATCGTCAGCATAGCCATCAATGAACCGTAAACCGAGCCGGTTTTTGCGCGAATCAGTTCCAAACAATCGGGATTACGCTTTTGCGGCATTATGCTCGAAGATGTACAGAAGCTGTCATCAAGCCGCAAAAAATCGAACTCGCTTGAACAGTAAATTATCCAGTCCTCAGCTAATCGGGAAAGATGCGTTGCTATAAGCGCACAATCGAAAATAAACTCAGCGCAAAAGTCCCTGTCACTTACCGCATCGATGCTGTTATAGCTGATATCCGAAAAACCCAACTGATGGGCGGTGCTTTTTCTATCTAAAGGCAGGGTAGAACCAGCTATGGCGCCACTACCCAAAGGCGAAATACTGACTAAGCTCCGGCAGTTTTTCAGGCGAACAAAGTCACGCTCAAGCTGTTCTACAAAACTTAACAAATACGATGCGATAACAATCGGCTGAGCGCGCTGAAGATGGGTGTAAGCCGGCATTATATCTTCGGTGTGCTTGCCTGCTAATGTAACGAAGGCTTTTTGCAGCGAGCTTATCTTGGATTGCAAAATCTCTATTTCGTCGCGCATCCAAAGCCGGATGTCGGTAGCGACCTGGTCGTTGCGGCTCCTGCCGGTATGAAGCTTCTCACCGGCCTTGCCGATCCTGGCAATCAGTGCAGCTTCGATAGCCATGTGGATGTCTTCATATTTTTTATCGAATTTGAATCGTCCTTGGGCTATTTCCTCACTGATTTCGATAAGTCCGCTTTTAATCTGTTTGAATTCATCTTTAGTAATCAGCTTTTGTTCGGCTAACATCTGTGCATGGGCGATTGAGCCGACGATGTCATATTTATAAAGGCGTCTGTCGTAAGAAAGTGATTCTACAAAATTAATCATCAGCTCATCCGGCTGCCCTGCCAGCCGTTTCTCCCAGCTTTTCTTTATATTGGACATTATATGCGCTCCAAAAATAAATTGTTATTGGCACAAATCATACGAGCAGCCATAATCTATGTCAAGTTTCAGAAATAGTATGATTGTGCTGGCGGTGTGTGTCGAGCTTGTAGGTGGATTTTTAGGACTTTTAACACCAATTTTTCACGTCAACGTTGTCGTTGTCCATACAGATCAGCGCTAAGCCCGTGACCTTGCTGGAGCCACTGCTTGCAGAATACCGCAAGGTCATTGAAATCAGCTAATATAACAAAGCGCGGTTTGACCTTTACGGCGATATCCTTAGTGAAATCGGGAAGAGCAAGGAGCAGTTCGCCTGCCTCAGAAAAGACGTTGTTGGTTTGGATGATGCCGCCAGGCCCCCGGGTTTCATAAAACTCTATAATATAAAGCCCATCGTCCAAACCACGCAGAACAAAATTGACATCGGAAAAAGTCCCATACTCAGTCCTACCGTAGCGGCTGCCAACGTCGTGAACCCAAATGTATGCGTGGTTGGCTCCCGAAAACCCTATGAATTCGAGGCAGCCTTCAGTGGTATTTATGAATTCATAACTGGAGATATTAAACCAGTCCTGACCTGTGTTCTCGACTTGCACGACGTGCTGACCGGCTGGAAGCGAAATTTCGATTACAAAGCTTGCCGAACCATTCGCATAAGATGAAGAAAAAACCTCCTGCGAATCAACAAGGACACGCAGATTGTTTCTGCCCCAGGCAGAAACCTCCTGCACGTGTATTCTGAGCACATCACCGTTAATCAGATTGATATTGAAAGTCGGATCAGACCGGTAGGAATCTTTGGATGAACCGTGTAGCCAAGTGGAAAGATTCTCAGTCCCAGGCACGGTTCCGTCCGGCTGGACAGTGAACTCAGTCTGGGTCGATACAGCCCAGAAATCTGATAAGCCGGGGCTCGCTAAAACCCATTTCGGCAATCCTGTCGTATCTAAGTTTGCCTTGGAGAGGTTGTAAGCCGCCGGGTCTTCTCCTTCAGCATATCTCGAAAGGGCGCTGAATTCATCATAGAGATCAAGTGATTCGATGTAGCAATCCCACCACCACAGGTGCGCGCCGCTCTTGAGGTGAAACGCACTCCAGACGCCGTTGTGAAGAGCCAGGGCTTCGAGAATTTGTGTCTTGTACGGCTCGTTCAAGCCATCGTAATCGCACTCCGGCACGCTGACATTGCCGGTCCTGCCTACGCCGAATTCGCCCATTATGATTGGCTTTCCATAACCGGAAAGTCTGGTAGCTGTGTTGTTGAAAAATGCTATCGTTTCAGCACCATAATGGTGGACCTGTATCACGTCAATATTATCAAAACCCCAGAGGGCATCGAAGCCGGATGTATCGCTGCTGGTAGTGATCAAGTGGTTGAACGGATCAATTGAGGAAATACAGTCAGCCATTTCATCGTGCCATGCCACAACGCTTGACTGGTTATTCCTCCAGCCGTCGGTGTATTGGACCTCGTTCCAGAGTTCCCAAGCAAGAATGGCGCTCGAGTAGCCCCAGCGGGCGACGATATAGCGATACTTATTTTTAGTGTATCTGATAGCTTCGCTATCGGTGAAGAAATCATCGGCCTTTTCAAGGAAACCGCCGTCAGCAGCAGCATTAGCGATGTTGTAGGGATTTTCGTCCCAGTTGGAGTTTGTTGTTGTGCTGAATTGGCCATGATGCTGTAGGACTAATTGAATACCGATACCATTTTCTTCAGCGAATTCGATTATCTGGTCGAGTTTCCAGCCCATTTCCAGGCTAAACCGTCCCACGCCCTCGAAATAACCACTCCAATGATTTCTGCTCCACTCGAGGGTTTGGCCCTCGTAGAAATGAGTCATCCAGATGCGGGTCCAGTTTTCGCCTACAGCGCCCATCGAGGTGAAGTAGTGTTCCCAGTCACTGGGCCCATCGGGTAGCCAGCACACATTGTGGCCGATAGGCATATATGGGCTTCCATTTGCGTAACGCATATAGTACTGGTCGCGCTGGTCAGTCCTGATAAAACCTTTTTCAGCGTTTTCTGGGCTTGGCCATCCCTTTCGGGAGATGCAGGTGAAAGTTATGTTTGGATCAATCGTAGTTGGGCCGCTTGCATCTATAATCGTAATCAAACTAACTCTATGCTCGCCCGTTTGGGAAGGTGCGAAGCGTGCTTTCCAGCAGGGATTGCGTCCGTTGACGTAACGCCCGTTTCTGTAATCGTATTCTTTGTAGAAAAAGGCTGGTATCGTCACTGTGTTTCCGTCTGGCACCGCGAAGGCAACCGTGACGTCAACTATATTCGGGTCGAAGGGATTATCGTAGCTTTTTGAGAGGGTAAATGTCAACTCGAACTTTTTATACAGGCCGATGGTCTCAGCATTTTGCGAAATAGATGTTATTTCTATTTGTGCCCCAGCGACCCGTCCTCCGTAGCACTGCGAAGGGTGGATTGTTGGAACAAGGCATACTAAACCTATTGTAAGACAAAGCAGGTTTTTTAATAATACAGACAACTTCCTACTCTCAAATGGCCCCTGTGGGCTTATAACTTAGCAAGTACATCTATTGGATTTGCTCGGAATCTTGCAGCCACTTCTCAACAAATTCAACG
>CAZQKO010000013.1:0-27489 GCA_964593945.1 uncultured Pirellulales bacterium
AAATTAGCTCGCAACACAGCCGAAGCGGTTCAGGAACAGATTGTTCGTTTGTTGAACCCTCATAAATCCCTGGTATACACTATCACTGCGGACAACGGCAGAGAGTTTGCTCATCATGAGACCTTTGCCAAAGAGCTTAAAGCTGATGTTTATTTTGCTCGGCCGTATCATTCATGGGAACGGGGTCTGAACGAAAACACTAACGGGCTGATTCGGCAATACTTTCCGAAAGGGACTGACTTGCGTAAGGTTACTGATGAGCAATTGATCTTTGTGACGAATCGCCTGAATAACCGACCCAGAAAATCTCTTGGCTTTAAAACTCCAAATGAGGTATTTTATAAATCGTTAACCCAGAAGGATTCACTTGTTGCACTTGTGAGTTGAATCCACCTAATATTACAGCGGTTTAAGAGCATAGTTACCCATGTTTATTAGTCTTGCATTTTTTACACAGCGTAAAGCGCACAAATGGTAACTTAGGATTTAACGTGGCTCAATTAAAGAAACAGCTTGGATTGCTTGATGTATTTTCTGTGGCGTCCGGCGCGATGATAAGTTCGGGCTTGTTTGTCCTGCCTTACATCGCTTTTGCTAAAGCTGGGCCTGCGGTGATTTTGTCCTATCTTTTTGCGTCAGTCTTAATAATTCCCAGTGTGTTCAGCAAAGCCGAGCTGGCGACGGCTATGCCGCGAGCCGGAGGAACATATTTCTATGTCGAACGCAGTTTAGGCTCGTTTTGTGGAGTTTTTACAGGTTTTGCAAATTGGTTTGGTTTGGCGCTGAAAAGCGCCTTTGCTGTCGTTGGTATGGCGGTTCTTATCGAGGTATTGGTGCACAGCCTTTTTGGAATGAAAATGACTGAAACGCATCTGAAACAGATTTCCGTGCTCTGCTGCATAGGATTTACCGTTCTTAATATTGTAAGTGTCAAGCACACAAGCAGATTTCAAGTTTTGCTCGTGGGTGTCTTGCTCTGCATACTTGCCGTTTTTGTATTTTGGGGAGCCGGAGCTGCCCAGGCCGCTAGGTACTCAGGCTTTCTTAATAAGGGTTGGCCGGCTGTGTTTGCTACTGCAGGACTTGTATTTATCAGCTATGGCGGCTTAACTAAGGTTACCAGCGTCGCGGAAGAAATTAAGGATGCCAAACGAAATCTTCCGCTGGGAATGCTGCTGGCCTGGTTCACGGTCAGTGTGTTATACGTAGCTGTAATTGTGATTACGGTAGGCGTTGTCGATGGCCGGGAGCTTGTTGGAAGTCTCACGCCTATCTCGCTTGCGGCATCCAAGTTCATGCCGACGGTGGGTTTTCCGCTGCTGGGTATCGCTGCGATAGCCGCCTTTGTGACCACGGCAAATGGCGGCATACTCGCCGCATCACGCTACCCTATGGCTATGAGCAGGGACAGATTGCTGCCACCGCTTCTGGCTCAGGTGAACCAGCGATTCAAAACACCTCATATGAGCATACTTCTGACCGGCGGATTTATGATTGTGGCAATTGCCTTTCTCGACATTGAGCAATTAGTAAAAACCGCTTCGACCCTGATGATAATCCTTTTTATTCTTGTCAACGCCAGCGTAATTATTATGCGGGAGAGCAAAATACAGAGCTATCGCCCGAGCTTCAAATCGCCGTTGTATCCTTACATTCATATAGCGGCAATACTCGCTTATAGCACTTTGATAATAGACATGGGCAAAATCCCGCTATTGATTACCGCTGCATTTGTCGCTCTAAGTACAGCCTGGTTCGGTTTGTACGTTTCTCGCCGGGTCAGCAGGGCTTCCGCCATTATGCATGTGGTAGAACGCGTTACCGACCGAGAGTTAAAGACTGTCACGCTCGAAAATGAGCTTCGAGATATTTTGTTTGAACGGGATGATATAATCGAGGATAGATTCGATCAGCTTATAAGACAATGCCAAATCCTGGATGTCCAAGGCAAAGTACCGGCAGAGACGATCTTCCGAGAAGTTTCCGACATCCTTGCCAAGAGGTTGCAAACAGACGAATACATACTTTTTGAAAAATTTCTTCACCGCGAAGCAGAAGGCAGCACGGTGGTCCAGCCCGGCATCGCCATACCGCATATTATTGTCGATGGCGAAAACAAGTTTGATATTTTACTTATCCGTGCCCGTGACGGTATTGACTTTCCACATGCTAAAGACCCTGTGAAGATAATGTTCATTCTGGCAGGCAGCAGAGACGAGAGGAATTACCACTTAAGAACCTTAATGGCTATAGCTCAAATTGCCCAGGAAAAGCAATTTGAGCAACGATGGCTCGCCGCTCGAGGCATCGAAGGGATAAGGAATCTGATTCTTCTATCCAAGCGAACAAGAGATGCAGGTAATTAAAAGTTGTTTAAACACGTATATGGCAGAGTACTGCCAAAGCCCAGAGCAAATCCTTCCTGGACACGACCTTTGGCTCGTACCGTTCGTTGATAGGTATTAGGTGCACTTCGTTCTCTGTTGTTCTTATAAGCTTGCAGGTGACGCCTATTTGATTTATGACCCGTGCTATCGCAATCTGTCCCTGGACAGCAGGTACAGAAGGACTTAATATCACGATGTTACCGTCATTTATTCTCGGAGACATACTGTCGCCGTCTATCTGCAAAGCAAAGCTGTCGGGAAACAGCTTATGAATCTCCTCGCACTGTATAAATTCCACTATCTGTTCCTGCTCCAGCCCACTGAGCTTAATAAGATTAACCTGCTGGCTTTTGAGACCCTCAACCAAAGGACGAGCATGAAAATCGACCGAGATAATACCATTGGCTGAACCAATAATAGTTTTGCCGACATGCTTTGTTACTAATTCATCCAATTCTGTAATAGCCTGCTTGGGCTCCGGCAGAAGTGTTTGGTCCCAGAAATGAACAATCCCTGCCGCTGTTCTGCCGAGCACTGGAATCCAGCCGGGACGCTCCGGTTTTGCTCGTGCTGCATCGGAATAAAACCGGCTTTCAATTCCCTTTTTCTCACATAATAGCTCGATAAAAGCTCGTACTGCGTCGGTCATCTCCGGATTGCTTATAAAAAGGTCATTTAACTTCCGCAGAATCTCTAAATTTTCCCCAAACGCGAAATTTTTTCCGGTGCTTTGGCCCGTTAACAGCCATTGCAAATCCGCCCCTGTAACCTCACACATCTTAAGCAGAATCTCAATTGGTGGAACTCTGTTATCTTCATAATAGCTGTAAGTAGAAGCACTTATGCCCAAAGCGCGGGCAAATTTGCTTTTGCCTCTTTCGCCCGCATATTGCTTGCGCAAAAGTCTAACGCGTTCTATTATCGCATTTACGTTAAAATTTTGCAATTATTTTACCTATATACGAAATATGAGTTTACAAATGCCACAAAGGCGTTAATATCTGACAAAGATTTCTATATATTAGTGTGAATTGTAGATGCCTATATAGAGTTTTGTCAATAAAGAAAGGACAAAAGTGGCAAAAACAAAAAGAAAAAGAGTAGAAAAAAAGATTTCACTAAAGAAGGCTTGTCAGAGCCGCTCAAAACCAGCCGAATATGTCAGAAATCTCTTGGAATTGCATAAATTGCAAGGAATTTTGCTGAATCGGCTCGATAAAGAAGTTTAGAATAATCACAGTGTATTAAGACTGGGACAGAAGACGTGCCAAAGAATCAGCTTTCAATATACTTAATTACTTTCAAAGCAATGTCTTACTAACCAGCTACTGAAAGCTGCGACAGGTATTATAACTATACCATCATAGTATTAAATGCTTTTCGGCTATCCATTTCACAACCAGCTTGCTCGCCGGGTTTGAAAGGTAAGGGATCCGCAAATTGAATTGCAACGCGACGCGAGAACCTGTTTACGTCTTCGATTCGACAGATATGACCTGAGCGAATGAAATCTGACATGTCAAAAGAGCCATCCGGCTCGTAGCGGGGAACGCTAAAACGAGCGGTTATATGCTGGCCTGGATACCGACAACCGCCGTCGACATAGCAGGTAAACGCCGCTCCTCTGCTGGATACATCAACCATCTGACCCTGTGTAAGCTCTCCCTCAAAGTTCTCAGCGAACCAGATAGACCAATGATAACGAAGTCTTTGCTCGGTTCTCCGCTCTTTATTTGCGTCCATCTTTAACACCTCAGCCCCCAAATTTTCTCCTCTTGTTACGATAGTTTTCAAATCGACAAAATCCGAGACCGACTTTACGAAGTGCTGCACAAAAAATGATTTTCTTTAGACTAAAGCAACTGATCTGGTTGTATTATAGGTAACAAACGTTTGTCCAAGATAAAACCGTGCGGATTATAGATGATAGAAGATAAGCTGCTTATCTGGAAATTTAAGCGAGGTAGCAGTGGTGCCCTGCGTCGCATCTATGAAAAATACAAAGATAATCTGCTAAAGCTTGCATCGGCTCTGTTGAACGATTCGACTGCCGCCGAGGACATTGTACACGACTCTTTTATATCTTTTGCACAATCTTCGGAGCATCTGAAGATGGGCGGCAATCTGAAAAGCTATCTTGCAGCCTCTGTCGCCAATCGTGCACGTAACTGGAACCGAGCAAAAAAGCGTCAGGAAACAACCAGTCTGAATGAAGTTGAACCAATTGTTTCAACCTACAAAAGGCCAGAACAGTGGATTATCGACAACGAGCAGTTGTGCCAATTAAACAACGCACTTTCCCAGCTTTCGTATGAACAGCGGGAAGTGGTAGCCCTGCACCTGCAGAGCGGAATGAAATTTCGGGCAATTGCCGAGTTACAGGGCGTTTCAATTAACACAGTCCAGAGCAGGTACCGCTATGGACTGGATAAGCTACGGTCAATTTTAGATAGCGAGGCCAAATTATGAGACCGTCAGAAAGTATAGAAAAGCTGATTAAGAATATAAATATTGAAACAAATACCAAAACAGATCAAGCGGTTCTTGAAGACATTGTCGAGGTATTTGAAGAATCAAAAAAGAAAGATTCGGCGATTACTCAGCCGAGTATCTGGAGAATAATCATGAACAGCAGAATAACAAAGTTAGCCGCGGCGGCGGTGATAATTATCGCTGTTATTCTTGGATTAACCACTATATTGGATCACGGAGCAACTCCCGCTTACGCTGTCGAGCAGACTATTAAGGCGATGAAGGAAATTAGAACTGTGTATATGAAGGGCGAGTTCTATAGGCAAGGCGAGTTTGAATGCTGGATGAAATTTGTCGGCGATCCGGATAAACCTACACATATATGGCTTGGAAAGACCAGCCACAATTTATGCAAGATTTGTAGTCCAACGGGTGTGTTCGGGCTCAATAAGCGGACCAAGGCTGTCCACTTCGCACGTCGAGATGAAAGGGGCAAAGACTGGATCATCAAGTTTGGTAGCTTCTTTGAGGACGCTGTAAGAAAAGCACAAGAAACGGACTCTGTCCAAATATATAACGAGATAGACCCGAACAGTCAAAAGGAATTCATCGTGGTATACATCAAGACACAAAAGAGGGAGCAGAAATTCTGGGTAAACCCTGAGAATAAACTGCCAATCCGCTTTGCCACGTTGAGAGACGATGCGCCAATGGAAATGCTCAGGAAGACGCTTGCGCTAAAGAACGTCGGATTGATTCGCTATAATGAAAAACCTCCTGAGGGCATATTCGACATACCCGCCGACGCTAAGATCGTTGAGTCCGAGGTCGATTGCATGGTGGACCCGGATTCTGGGCTTATAGCTGATGGAATGAGCCGGCAGGAAGCGTGCATGACAATCGTCAAACAAACCGGCCAGGCACTTATAGACGTGGACATAGCTACACTTCGGAAGCTCGACCTATTTTTCCGATTATATACGCCTGAAATCTGGGAAAAGATCAAGCAAATGAAAGCCGCCGGTCAATGGGTCGATGAGCTTGTCATTACAGGTGACGTATACCAGGAAGGCGACCTCTGGTATGTGCCGTGCGAGATTCGCGGCAGTAACGGCAGTAAGGAACCCCAGACGCCCATAGTAAAATTCTATGAGATGGAAGGTCATACACACGCCTTCATCATTGGCTCTAAGGAAAAAGGGGTAGTCGATTGACCGAATTGTGATTTGTAACGTTGTACAACGATGCTGCCGTGTCGTTTGGCTTGGTTTTTCAGATATTTTCAACCATTGAGTGCTTGGACAAGTCTAATAAATTCTCGGCCACGGTGCTCATAGTTTTCAAACATATCGTAGCTGGCGCAAGCAGGGCTTAATAAGACGACATCGCCACTTTCTGCAAGGCGATTCGCTAATTGAACTGCTTCGTCAAGAAATTCCACATTCTCGATTCTCGTCTCTCGTCCCTCATCCCTCGTGCTTCGTTTGCTGATAGCATTGCGTATTGCCTCAGCGATTTTGGGTGCGGTTTGGCCTATCAGGATAGCTGCTTTTGCTTTTTGAGCAAATTTTTGACCAAGTTCGCCAAAGGGTAAATGCTTATCATATCCGCCGGCTATAATAATTATAGGCTGGTCAAAGGCCTCCAGTGCAGTAATCGTACCCTGCGGCGTAGTAGCCTTGGAGTCGTTGTACCAGCGGACGCCTCTTATCTCTCGAACAAATTCGAGACGATGAGGTAGTGCTTTAAATGAAGGAATAACCTTTTTAATCTTTTCGTCAACGACACCAAAATGTCTGGCGATAGCGATAGCCGCGGCAAGGTTGGAAAGATTGGCTCGGCCAGGCAGCGTGAAACTATCACGAATGTCCTGGCTTACATCGTCGGCTGAAAATGTTATACAAATCCTGCCGGTGTCACGCCTGTATTTTTCAAACCATTCGGCGGCAATTCTATCTTCGGCATTGAAGATAGAAACAGCAGGATTACTTCTATCAAGCTGCTGAAATTTGAAAATGTTTTCCTTTGCTGCACAATAATTCTCAAATGTGCCGTAGCGGTCAAGATGGTTCGGCGTAAGATTGGTCAATAGCGCAACTTTCGGTCCGCTAACGGCGGATTGGATTTCCGCCAATTGCTCTATCTGGAAGCTCGAAAGCTCCAGCACAACCAAATCATTTGCTTTAATTTGATTCAGCGTAGTTAGCAAAGGCTCGTTGCCGATGTTGCCACTAAGCCAAACGTTCTCGTACCGCGTATTGCGTATTGCGTATTGCGTGGTTTGAGATTGCTTCGCTTCGCTCGCAATGACAAGTTCGTCACTCGTCTTTCGTCCATCGTCCATCGTACCTCTGAGCAGGTGTGCTGTTAAAGCGGCGGTGGTGCTTTTGCCATTGGCTCCGGTTATGCCGATTATCGTCGCGGGACAAAGCTCAAAAAAGATACCTATTTGAGACGTGACACATTTATTGTGACTTCTGGCGAATTGCAGAAACTTATTATTTAAAGGTACTGCGGGATTGGCTATGATTATATCAGCTTGTAAAAAATCAGCCTCATCATGTGAGCCGAGATGAAATTCTATATCCTGAAATTCACCGAGTTGACTTATCGAATTGCTCAGCTTTTGCTTTGTTAGTAAATCTGTTACTATTACTTTTGCGCCGGCTCTTACGGCAAATTCAGCAACATCAACACCCCCGCCGAAATGGCCTAAGCCCATAACTAATACTGTCTTACCGGCAAAATCGTATTTCGTATCTCGTATTGCGTATTGCGTATTATGTGTTGCCTGATATCTCTTAGGCATTAGTTCTTTCTATATTAAACTCTGCATTGCTTTTGCCAAGTCAACTTTTGCATCGATAAGCGCCTGCTCAATACATCTCTTCCAGTCGTCGCCGAACTGGCTTTTGTATTGTGGCTTTTCATAAGCATAAATTATCGAGCGCGAGGCATTGATCAAAGCTCCGGTGCCATCCGGTTTGCAGAAGCGCACACAATCGCTGGCGTTAGCACCCTGTGAGCCGTATCCCGGTACAAGAAACCATACCTTATCGTACTTGCGGCGTAGAGCAGTCGTGACATCAGGCGATGTGCCACCGACAACCATTCCTACGTTACTGTATCCGCTTTCACTGACCCGTTCTGATTTGCCCGCTATCTCGCCGACAATCTCGGCGAGCTTCTCATACATTCTTTGTCCATTGGCGTCGGCAAAATCCTGAATAGCAGCAGCAGAAGGATTGCTGGTGCGAATAAGAACGAAGATGCCTTTACCCTGAGCGGTAGCCATATCGGCGAAAGGTTCGATGCCGTCTGCACCTATGTAACCATTGACAGTTATGGCATCTGGAACAACGGTATCTTCCAGGCCGGTTAATTCCGGATTCTCCAAATGAGCCTCGGCATAAAGTTGAGCAGTGTGACCGATGTCGCCCCGCTTTACGTCGCCGATTATCTCCAAATCCAGGTCGTTAGCCTCGGCAATCAACGCATAGTAGGCTTCTATGCCCTCCCAGAGATACTTTTCAAAACAGGCGATATTAATCTTAACAGCCGGCACCATGGGGGCGACGAATCGCATAGTTTGCGTGCAGAAATCGAAGATAGCATCCACCGCAGAGGCAGCGTCAAATTCGTCATTAAGCTGGCGATGACTGGTTATAGTTGTGGGAAGTCTGTTGTAAACCGGATCTAATCCAACGATCAAAGAAGTCTTCTTGGCCTGGACAGCTTTGCATAGCCTATCAGCAAAATGACTCGCCATTTTCTAAAACCGACCTTCCTTTTTATCGAAAATACAAAAACCTTAAAATTTTCTGCTATGTAAGAAAAAAAAACTTTTTCTAAAAGCCTTTTGCAATAAAATCAGGACTAAGAAAGTCCTTTTATTAGATACCAGCATTACTATAATCTTATTGGCAGTTTTAAGCAAGGTGGAAATTTTGAATAGTGAATTATCGATTAATAGAGAACTTTCGAGGCAGATTTGGAAACTCATAGAAGGGAAAAATACAGAAAGGTCATCCGTTGGCTTCTGGTTGATATAGCTATAGCGTGCATTATCTTTGCTTTACTGCTCTATAAACCCTCGCGCTACAGCCCGCTTGAAACCGACCCTGCCAGCAGCGATTCGAGGCGGGTTCATCCGTACCTGACTCACCTATCGTCTGAATTCTACAACAGCGTGCAACAGGAAAAACCGTTCGAACTTGTTGTTCTTGAGGAAGGGATAAACAAGACTATCAGCGGGTCAAATTGGCCCATAGAAGCAGAGGGTGTCAAGTTTTCAACCCCAGTCGCGCTGTTTGTACCCGAGAACGTCATATTGATGGGCATAGCAAATATAAGAGGAGCCGAATTTGTCATTACTATTGTGCTGGAACCTACGGTCGATCAGCAGGGACTCTTAAATCTGAAGGTGGACAAGGTTAAAATCGGCGCTATGAATATCACTCCACTGGCGAAAATAGTAGCAAAAAAGATGTATCAAAACCATCTGGCGACCGAAGCCATTGATATAGAGGATTTGCGGGCAAAGATTGCTGGATCTTTGCTGAATGATGAGCCGTTCGATCCCGTCTTCAAAATCGATGATAAAATAGTGCGATTAGATCAAGTGACTGTTAAGCAGGGTAAACTGATATTGCATTGGGTTCCGGTATAGCCTGTTACTTATAACCTATGACCTGCGGTCAAGTTTACAGCTAACATTTCAATCATCGCTATTTTTGGCTGAGTAGATTGTAAGAGAAAGCCATATAAAAAGTCCTATAAGAAGTCCTATAAGAAGATAGATTTTAGAGAGCAACTAAAGACAGAATCGAATAAAAGGTGTTTTTTAGTTTTTTTCAGCAGTTTTTGAGTTAATAAGAACATTTTGGTCTCGAATTGTGCTGAAAATTGCACAAATTTAGTAAAAAAGTTATTGCTATTAACGGCTTTGACGATTATTATAAAAAGTTCGACTATAAGAATTAACGGCTGCCAAAGCTAAACTTAGGGTTGGGCATATGTTGAAAAAGCTTTTGACAGGATTGGTGAACAGTGCAGCAGGGTAGACGAACAATGGAGTTGCGAGGCTGCACCTGTGTACTTATGGCGGCTTGGGAATCGATGTTTCTGCTTCGATGTTGTAAAGCGGACCAGGTTTGTGGCTGGGTTCTGATTATGCAACAGACTCTAATATCGGAACCCCTACGGAGGGACTTGATGTAGCGTAGAAACAGTGTACAAGCATGGTTCGGTCGCAGGTGTTTTTGAAGTGGAAACTATCGAAGTTTCCACTTTTTTTGTCCAGCACCAATTTCTAGTGCTGGCTGAGAACGAACGTTAGTGCCGGATTAGAAAGAGAGAGCACAATGAGCCAGGAATTGCTAAGAATTGTGGACAATATAGCACGCGATAAAAATATCGATAAAGAATCTATCTTTGTAGATTTGGAAGATGCTATGGTTTCGGCGGTCCGCAAGCATTTTGGCGAACCGGACAGCGAAATAACCGTGCATATTGACAGAGCCACAGGCAAGGTCAGTGCCGTTAAGGATAGTGAACCAATCGATATAAAGAAGCTCGGTCGAATACCAGCTCAAACAGCCAAACAAGTGATGATCCAGAAGATAAGGGCGGATGAGAGAGATAGTATCTATGCCGAGTTCGTTCAGAGAAAGGGGCAAATCACAAGCGGCACGGCTGTGCGATATGAGAGTGGAACTTTGATTATTAGCTTGGACCGCTGGACAGAGGGTTTTATGCCGAAATCCGAACAGATAATGGGTCAGACACATCGGCCCAGCGAGAGAATTCGATGCTTGATTCTTGATGTGAAGGAAACTTCCAATCAGGTCAAGATTATTCTTTCACGTACGCACCCAGATTTTATACGCCGATTATTTGAGTCCGAGGTGCCGGAGATTAGTGAGCAGATTATCGAAATACGGGCACTGGCGAGAGAGGCAGGTTACCGAACAAAAGTTGCTGTCGCCTCGTTCGATGATAAGGTTGACCCCGTTGGTGCCTGCGTAGGTGTGCGGGGCAGCAGAATAAAGAACATAGTCGATGAGCTTGGAGGAGAAAAAATTGATATTGTCCGCTGGAATGACTCATCACAAGTGCTTGTGGCCAACGCATTGATGCCGGCAAAAGTTAGTGAAATTGCTTTGTGTTTCGAATTAGGCAGAGCAACAGTAGTGGTGGAAGAGGATCAGCTTAGTCTCGCTATCGGTAAGCACGGCCAGAATGTTCGTTTGGCGGCAAGACTGAGCGGCTGGGACATCGATATATTAACACCGAATGAATATAATCAGGGTATTGAGCGATTGGCAACCTGCACCAAGAGCGTGGAAGGCGCCGATGATATAGTAGTTGATAAGCTGATAGCGCTTGGTGTGATATCCGTTTTGGATCTGGATGACGTTGGAGTCGAACCGCTGATTAATGAGTTGAATATCGACCCGGAGACAGCTGAGAAACTGGTGGAAGCGGCGGGCAAAGAGGCCAGAAGCTTAGCGGCTGAGTCGAAAGAAAAAAAACAGGCGGAAAAAGAATTAGCTCAGCAGACAAACGCCGTGAATAACGGACGAGTCGACTGAAAACCGGAGATTTCATTTGGCTGCTACAAGAGTTTACCTTTTAGCTAAGGAGCTTGGCGTAAAAAGCACTGCCATTGTGAAAAAGTGCCAGGATGAGAGTCTGGACGTTAAGAACCATATGTCGGCAATTTCCGCCGGCCTGGCAGCGACTATTCGAGAGTGGTTCACCGAAGGCGAGAATGTCACGACCGTTGAGACTGCCAAGAAAGTGGATTTGGGTAAGGCTCGAATTAAGAAAAAGCCAAAACGAAAGCCTGCCGTCAAAGAAACAAAGGAAGCAAAAGAACAGAAAGTTAAAAAGGCCAAGTCAAGTGTTGAACCTACTAAAGAGGTTGCTGGGTCATTTGCTGTCGCAGAAGCTGGAAAAGACGAACAAATAGTAGAAACCGTAAAGGTGCCAGAGCTTGAGAAAGAACCTCCGGAAATTGAGCCAACCAAAGTAACCAAAGAGCAGCTGCAGCCGGAACAGAAACAGGTTGTCAAAAAACCAAAAAAGAAAGAGCCGGAACCAATATTGCCCGCCGGACCGATTATGAAAAAGCCTGAGCCAGCTCAGTTGAGCGGACCAAAGGTTGTTCGAATCGAGGCACCGGAGACCTTACGGCGACCAAGGCCGAAACCAAAAGCAAGATATGATACTCCTGTTACTGAGCCGTTGATGTATAGCAAGGATGAGGATAAAATATCACCTTTCACACCAGGCAGGGAAAAGAAACGACCAATAAAACGGCAGAAAGACAGAACGCATGGACGCCGACAGAGTGAACTGGGTGTAGAGATTGCACAAAAGCCTAAATCCAAGAGTAGGTGGCGACAAAGAGATATTGAAGAAAGACGTGCTCGACTTGATGCGGCTGGTGGTGAAGGTCTGCGATCAAGGCCAATACGAAAAATCGCTACGAAGGCCGAGCGGGAGATAAGCGCACCTGTCAGGCCGAAAAAAGCATTGATAAGCCAGCCAATAACAGCAAAGGATTTATCTGCGGCTTTGGCGGTTAAATCGGCTGATATTATTAGTAAATTAATGCAGCATGGTGTAATGGCCACTACCAATCAAACTATAAGCAGCGATGTGGCAGAACTGGTGGCTCTGGAGTTTGAAACCGAACTGATAGTTGAGCAAAAAAGCGTACTGGAAGAACAGATAAGAGCTGAATTTGAAAAGCGCCAAAGGAAACATTCAGAGAAAAGAGCGGTTGTCGCAGCGATGCTCGGGCACGTCGACCATGGAAAAACGAGCCTGCTGGATAAAATCCGCTCAACTCACGTGACTGCATCCGAAGCCGGAGGTATCACTCAGCATATCGGCGCATCTCAAGTTACCTGGGACAGTAAGACGGTGACGTTTCTTGATACACCGGGACATGAGGCTTTTACCGCTATGCGAGCCAGAGGTGCCAATATGACCGATGTGGTGGTGCTGACGGTTGCTGCTGACGATGGTATGATGCCACAAACCATAGAAGCGATAGCTCATAGCAAGGCGGCGGGGGTGCCAATTATTGTTGCACTTAATAAAATAGATTTACCAGGCTGTGATATAAATCGTATCTATTCACAGTTGGCTGAGCATGATTTGACACCCACCGAATGGGGTGGGAACACGGAAATCGTTAAAACCAGTGCCATTACCGGTGAGGGCGTAAACGATTTGCTCGAATGTCTCGATTATGTAGCTGAGCTGCTTGAGCTTAAGGCTGATGATACAATCCCTGCGATGGGATGGGTTGTTGAGGCGAAAATGTCCCCACAGGAAGGACCGTTGGCAACGCTATTAATTAAGGAAGGCCAACTAAACAAGGGTGATGTGGTATTGGCCGGCCGTGCCTATGGTAGAATAAAGATGATGAAAAACAGCTACGGTAAAAGTATAAAGACAGCTACAAGCTCTATGCCTGTCGAGATAACAGGCCTTAGCGATGTCCCTCAGGCGGGCGATCGGTTTTATTGTCTGGATGACATCAACAAAGCTAAAACCGCTGCTGAGGAAAACAAAATACGCTCAAGAGAAAACTCACTGGCCGAGCGTGCTCAGATAACGCTGGACAACCTGTTTAGTCAGATAGAAGCCGGTAATGTCAAGGAATTGAATGTCATAATTCGGGCTGATGTGCAAGGCTCGGTGGATGTCCTGACCAAATATTTATCTGAGTTGAGTACCAATGAAGTTAAGATTAAGGTCCTGCACGTAGCAACAGGTGGAATTACCGAAGGTGATGTTTTGCTTGCCGAGGCGTCGAACGCCATTATTATCGGTTTTAACGTCGTTCCCGAGGAGCGTGCAGCCAAGATCGCAGAAACAAAAGGGGTCGAGATAAGATTATACAACATAATATACCGCATAACCGAAGATCTACAAAAATCAATGGTCGGTTTGCTCGAGCCGGAAGAGCAGAAGAAAAGCCTCGGAAGAGCCGTTGCGAGAGCTACATTTAAGGTTTCGAAGGTTGGCACAATTGCCGGCTGTTATGTGACCAGTGGTATCGTGATTAAGAACGCAAAGATTCGATTGATCCGTGACAATATCGTGCTCAGAGACAACCTCAGCATTGAATCTCTAAAGCACTTTAAGGATGATGCTCGTGAGGTCAAAACCGGCCTTGAGTGCGGCATAAAGATAGCTGGTTTTGACGACGTTAAAGTTGATGATGTCCTTGACTTCTACGAAGTTGTTAAAGTGGCCAGAACCCTGTGAACTGGTAACTGGTAACTGGTAACTGGTAATTGGTAATTGGTAATTGGTAATTGGTTAAATGGTTTAATAATTAACCAGTTACAAGTCACCATTTAACCAAATTATGGCGACACGAAGGCAGGAAAAAGTAGCTCACGTAGTAAGAAAAGCGGTCAGTGATGCTATCACTAACCATCTTAACGACCCACGCATTGAAGGATTAGTAAGCGTCACAAAAGTCGAAATGGCAGCGGATTTACGCCGTGCTGATGTATATATCAGTATTTTGGGCAAGAATGAAACCACTCAGAACAGAGCGTTTGCAACTATAGAACGCGCAAAAAGCCGAATACAATCGTTGATGGCTGGTAAACTGTACAGTAAATTCTGCCCTGTTTTATATTTTCACAAGGATGAGAAATTCAAAAAAACGATGGAAACGATGAGACTGATAGACCAGGCCGTAAGTGAATTTTCCCAAGAGCCTCCCTTCGAGTCCGAGCCTCATGGCCGAGGGCAAGATGAGATGGAAGACAAAGATTCGACCGTCCCTAAGGAGCAATAATTTAGCCTTTTGAGTTTTAATATGAAAAATAGCAAAGAATATACTAAGAAAGTTCAAAAATTATACCGCTCACTGAAACATGAGCATCCGAAGGTCCAGCAAGCCGTTTATGATAAGCCGACGGATGCAATTGTTTACGCAATTCTCAGCGAGAATATGAGTGAGACGGCAGCCCAGTCAGCGATTAAAAAATTTGCTGATTATTTTGTCGATTTGAATGACTTGCGTGTTTCGCACGTCGAGGAAATCATAGAAGTGCTGGGTGGGGACACGCCTGTGAACAGACAGATAGCTGTTACGTTTAATAAGATCTTGATGGCCATATTCAATGAATATCATACGGTCAGCCTAATGGCACTCAAGAAAATAGGTAAACGACCGGCCAAGCAAATTCTTGAAAAACTGGATGGCACCAGTTCTTTTGTCGTCAATTACTGCATGCTTACGGCGCTTGAAGGACACGCCATACCTCTTACGATCAAGATGATTGAGTTCTTAAAAAGAAGTGGTTTGGTTGACCCAGACGCTGATGAGCAGGATATAGAAGGCTTTTTGACAAGACAAATTTCAGCCAAAACCGGCTACGAGTTTTACGCTCTGCTGCGTCATAAGAGCGAATTACCTGTGACAGCAAAAAGGCGAGGGACGAAGAAAAAAACTACTCATAAAACGAAATCTAAGAGAAAAAAATAATCGAGATAGAAAAAACAGAAGTGTCAGAGTCTTACAGAATAAAGCGAGGTTTGCTTCATAAAAAATAAGATATAAGTCGATGTCGAAAGAAATATTAAAATTAGGTCTTCCTGCGGGCAGTTTGTACAAAGCAACGATTGAGCTTTTGGGCAAAGCCGGGTTCCATATCCAGGATTGCGAGCGAAGTTATTTGCCTTATATAGATGATGAGCAAATCAGGCCGGTTTGCCTGCGGGCGCAGGAGATGGGCAAATATGTCGGTGATGGCGTGCTCGATGCCGGCATTACAGGCTATGATTGGATAGCTGAGAGCGGCTGCGATGTGGTCGATGTTTGTGAGCTTTCTTACAGTAAAGCCACGAGCAATCCCGCCAGATGGGTGCTGGCTGTACCCGATGAATCGAAAGTGACTAAGCCGGAAGATTTGGCTGGCGGCATAATCGCGACCGAGCTGGTTAATATGACAAAGAAATATTTCGCAGATAAAAAAATCAAAGTAAAAGTGGAATTTAGCTGGGGCGCTACAGAAGTCAAGGCCCGGCTGGTCAATGCGATAGTCGAGCTAACCGAGACCGGCTCGTCGCTGCGGGCGAATAATCTGCGCCAGATAGATACCGTGATAACCTCGACCACAAGGCTAATAGCAAATAAAAAGGCCTGGCAGGATAAATTCAAACGGGAAAAAATTGAAAATATTGTCATACTGCTCAACGCGGCGATTGAAGCTCGCAGCAAAGTCGGCTTAAAAATGAATGTAAAAAAGGGCGACTTAAAAACGGTACTCGGCGTACTGCCTTCCGAAAAAAGCCCGACCATTTCCAGCTTGGCTGACTCCGATTATGTTGCTGTAGAAGTGATTATTGATGAGCAGATCGAACGCTCTTTAGTTCCTGCTTTGAAACGCGCCGGCGCATCTGGAATAATCACCTACCCACTAAACAAAGTCATTCATTGATTAACCGATTCTATTTTGCTCTTGATAGGTATTAGTCGCCTCCGGGTGGATTAATGTAATGTAATTCAAAGAAAAAACCATCCGGCCTGCTGACGCCGTAAAAAGCAGACAAGCCAAAATATTTGCGCATAGCATCAAACTTAGGCAAAAGACCACCGTCAAATAATTTATTCATTGGTGAAACTTCTAAATATGGGAAAGGCGATTTCGAGTTGATTGCCAACCTAAGCTCGAGGTCCGAATCTTTGTCTTTAACCTCAGCTTTTTCAGTATATTTTTTCAGCATTTTCCACAAGACCTCGCCCAGAGTCGCGTTGTCCTGAAAGCCCGCCAGTCCCACAACCGAAGGGACACTTGCTTTGGCGGCAGTAAACCACTTTGCCGACGCTATAGATGCAGTACCGATGCTGCTGAGTGTGCGAATAGCACGTTCCACGGTTGATTCGCTGCCGAATATCAAGTGGGTGTCGGTAACAGTAAAAGCTAACTGATGTTCTTCCGGAACAGTTTGCTTGCTATCGGCTTGCCCCATCGGTGTCTTTTGGTCCTGCTTTAAAGCCGGCATAAAAGCAGAGAGGTCCACTAAATATATTGTATGGCCCAGTAGCTGCCGTCTGGCGTCCGGATCTTTTGGAGCTATTAGTTTGTTGTATAGAAGCGTTAGAGACTTTTCCAGGGCGCCTCGGTTATTTATCGCCACTGCGACTAATGGCTCTATTGGCGGTAAGGCATCGGAAGCTTGCTTATCGATGCTCCGAGCGATAGCAATTTGCGAGCCTAAGTGAGCAATCATATCGGATTTGAGCTGCAATCCGGGTTCGCCCTGCGGACCCGGCGGCAAAAGCGGTATATGCGCGATAGCGGCATACTGCGGAGAAAAGCTTAAAAGAATATTGTAAAGCTCATCATAGGCTTTTTTGATATCTAAATTAATTTGAGTCAGCGAATAGGCCGACGCCGGGATAAACTGCGGAACCGCAACGGCGGCGGTTTCTATATCAAGCATTTTGACAACGCCCTTTTTAGGTCCGTTGATTTTCAAAAGTGCCTTGGTGACAGATGAGCCGCCGGGGCCTCTGGCAAGGCCGAACGCTGCGCCGAAAGATGTGACATTATCAAGACCTAAGTTTGTCGCCATCGTCTTTGTCTCGCCGGAGGTATCCTCGGCAAGCTCGGTTTTGATTATTTGTTTTATGTTAACATAAAAATCAATATCGTGATGCGGCCCAACATTTTTCATCGTGGTGGTATAGTCGGTGCCATCGGCCAGGGTGGGGCTGGCGGCACCTTGAATATGTGCGATAACGAATTTAAGGATATCCAGATTTATAGACACTATGAGGCAGTCATCAATAAAGCAATAATGCAGAACCTTCGAAGATTTTTGAATTATGGTTGTGATTTTAACACCGCGGTAGTCCTCGGTTTTTCGGTGGGCGCCGTCCTCAATGGCTTTTTCAACCATTTTATCCACCGCCTCTTTGATTTTTGTTAAGTTTTGTCCCCACTGGCTTATTACAAGAAAAGGCGGCTCATTCGCATCTTTTGTCTGGTCGTTCAGTACCAAAGCGGCGGCTACTCTGCCCTGTGGCAATACGTCAATATCAACAATTGTCCTGATGAATTCATTATCTATCTTTCGGATTTTTTCACGTCTTTTTGTTTTGAAATCTTCGACAACAGCCGACATCGCAGGGTCTTTGTACAGCTTATAAATGCTCGTTTTTTCGAACTGCTGTTTCAATTGACTGAAATCGTCAATATCCAACAGCAGGATGGTTTCAGGCGGAACCAGCTTGGCTGTCTTAGGCAGGGTCTTTGCATGTGCCGCGCCGCAAAAGGATGTAGATATAATTGATAAAATAATGATACCGGAAATTTTTGGTGCGATATGTTTCATTTCACCGCCTTTAATTGTCACTGCTCAGTCGGGCTTTATTGCGTCTTCTGTCGGGCTGAATGTATATATAGCCTGTGTTTGGATTGTCCTTGTCATAGGCGAAGGCCTCGCGGTTTTCAATGAAGTGTTTTACATAGTCAACCGGTATAGCAAAGCCGAGTCCTCCGAAGAATATATATCCCATGTTCGTAACGCCGATGACTTCGCCGGCCAGGTTAAACAGCGGCCCGCCGGAGTTGCCGGGGTTTATATCGGCGTTGGTTTGAATATAGGCAAGTCCTTCAAAGGCCCTGCTTTTTGTGCTGATGACGCCGTTAGTAACCGTCCGCTCTAAGCCCAGCGGATTACCGATAGCGAAAACCGCCTCACCTACTTTGATTTGCTCCATGTCGCCGAGATAAGCGAATTTTACCTTAGTGTCTGCGAGGTCCTCGACCTTTAGCAACGCCAGGTCGACAAAAGGATTGATGGCTTCGATTTTAACCTTTTTGAAAGTCTTTTTTTCAAAGCCTGTTTTGGCTTTCTGGAACATGGTGACTTCTATCCTGGTCTCGTTTTCTATCACGTGGTAGTTCGTTATCAGGTAGCCGTTTTCATTGATAAAAAATCCCGAGCCTAAGCCCGCCGGGCTTGAAACCTTTACCACTGCTTCGGAATAAGCAACTACACATTTTTCGATGGTTGTTTTTTGTAATTTTGCAGTTCTGTACAGTTGGCCGGTCGGTGTTTCAGCTTTGCCTGTGGCAGTCCTTGGGACTCCTGACGGAGAGCTGGTGGCCAAATCATTCACATCGTTGACTTCCTGCTCGATGGCTTGGCTATACTCATATTCGAGTATTTTATCCTTTGGAATACTCAGGACGGTTATACCTATATCTACGTAAATAACAGCCTCTTTTTCGACAAGGATATCGCCGGTTATTGTTTGGCCTTCTTTTAGTACGATTCTATCGGCCAAGCACACGCCGCAGACAAAGCAGGCAAGCAGAAAGACCGAAAGATAAATAACACGAAATTTCATACGTTACTCCTGAATATGTAATCCATCTAATCATTTTAAGCGTTTTTTATTACTGACGCAAATGGAAAGCAAACCACTCCGGCGGTGAGAAACAGGCCTTAGAGTTGTCTCGAAATGGGCTCTGATTGGGTTCGTTTTGGGTTTGTTTTTTTGGAGCTTGAGGGTGGTTTCATTTTCATAATCCTCTATAACATATAAGTTTACGTCCATTTTGGCTTTTCGGAAATTGGGTTTGAATTGGGTTTGTTTTCCCGGTCCGCGCAGACGCATAATCCTTCATAATCACTTGCGAACGCGGCACTTAAATGCATTGGAGCGTTTAGGAAATTGGCTTTGTTTTGCATAAAAGGAGCTGATTTGTAGAGGGTTCTCGACAGATGTAGAGGGCAATTTCGTGAAGCGTGAAGCGTATCTCGATACGAAAAATCCGAAATACGAAGCACGAAATTCTCCGCAGGACACCTTGCGGTGGAAACAATATCAAAATCTAAATGATACAAATTCAAAACTTTGCCTTGATTGCCAAATAATGGTTTATGGGCGTGTATCTGCTGATACGAAAACGTGCGGTTCTCCGCTATATCTCCGCCTACTGGCGGTTTATATTTGCCTATGCAAATATGCAAGTATTTTAACACAATATCAAATAATAATCAACAAAAAACGGCCAAAATAGAACTTTTTTACCCGCTTTTACCCCATGAGATATCGTCTGCACCTATCTCACGGGGCCAATCGTCAATCGCAAACTTGTGGTGAGCAAAGTCGAACCATCGCCAATCGCAAACTTGTACTGAGCGAAGCCGAAGTATCGTAAATTTCAAATTGCTACCTTTAGGTAGTTGATCCGCAAGCAAGACTACCTATAATTTTAGGTTAGGAGGCTTAACAATTATGGAGGATAACAAACAGGTCGTCGACGCCACAATTTCTTGCGAATGTAACTCCAGAATGGCAAAACCGACCTCGCTCTTTGAAAAGTGAATAGTGGCATTTGGAGGTATCAAATGCGGTCATACAGTACGGGGTGGGCACCCGCGCGCGGAGCTGACCAAGGTCCCGTTGGCTCTCGTCGCAGATAGAATAGGGGCCACAACGGAAACAAAACATGGCAAGGAGAAAAAAATGTACGAAATGTTATTCTCTTGGGCCGTCGTTAGAGGAGCGTGAGTCATGTCACGCCGGCCTGCTAAAGGAGTTTATTTATTTTTTATCTCCATTTCATGGAAAACAAATTGTTTTAGAATCACAATAAATTTTGAAGATTTGAAAGAGACATTAATAGGACTTCTGTTAGCAAGTACGGTTGTTAATTTTTGCATTGTAGAACATATTGCAATTACGACATTATTTCAAGAATATACATCAGTGAGGCTAATTGCCTCAGTGATTTTTTTGACATTTATTTACTACTTCAAGCGAAGATAATTTAATCGAATATGATATGCCGGGTTCGTTGGACCCGGCTTTTTTTTGCGCGTTTAGGACTGCCACGATCCAAAATCTCAACCTCAACCAATCAGTCAGAAATAATCTATAATCACCGGAAAAAATGCTACCTTTAGGTAGTCGACCAATAAGCATCACCCCATACAATTTAAATAAGGAGTCCTCGATATGAGCGACATTAATGAGAGAGTCGGACTGAACATAAGAAAAATCAGAGAATACAGAAATATTTCGCAGGAAAAACTTGCTGCATTGGCGGACCTGCATAGAGCTTATGTAGGACAAATCGAACGCGGAGAAAAAAACATCGGCTTAAAGAATCTTGAGAAAATCGCAAAAGCTTTAAGAGTAAAAATCAAAGACCTGTTTTGACTTCCCTACTTCAACTCCGAATTTACTGTCTTTGTTGACGGAATCTGGTAATTGATCCATAATAAAGACAATGTCCAAGAAAGCAGAACAATACGTCAATAATTTTGAATTTCTGGAATTTCTTACAATGGAGTTTACGAAAACTGCCATGCATGCCACAATTGAAGAACTTGCAGAATTTGCTTTTGGAAGTATAGAGTTAGCAATCAAAGCTTTTGAAGAAAGAGGTCAGAAAAAAATGAAAGTTGAAATAATTACTAATCCATCGACTGATGTTTTTCTTGATCTGGTCCGATCATCGAAAGAACAACTATTTGCTAGTCCTTTTATTAAGGCTAATATCGCCACGATGATATTGGATAACAAACCCAGAGAATCAAAAATGTCACTGATGACAAGTTATAAGCTAACGAATTTCTATCGAAGTTCATCTGATTTAGCAGCGCTAAAATCTTTTATTGAAAACAAAATAGATGTCAGGAACTTTCCACTGCTGCATGCAAAAACATACATTTTTGATTCTGTTCGTGCGATTATCACGTCAGGAAATTTAACTTTGGGCGGCCTGCAAAATAATTATGAATGCGGCGTTCTAATACATGACTCAAATACTGTTAGTAGACTCAAATCTGATTTTCTTAAAATCTTCTCGGATAAGGAAAAGGTATCAATCGTTACCGAAGAAATTCTTTCCATAACACAGGACATTCTTGCAAAAGTCCCCAAAGAGAAAAGAATCAAGTTTGAGAAATCCGAAAAGGATTTATTTCCAGTAGTATCTTACGAACCAGAAGATGATTTATATGACGGAGGCATCGAAACTATTATTAATACGTTGTCCAGTTGGCGATTGGACACCTTCAACGTAGTTTCAAGAATCCCGACTAATATCTTCAAAATTGAACAAGTTTACGACTACCAGCAGCAACTGCAAGAATTACACCCCGAAAATCGTCACATCAAGGCCAAAATAAGACAACAACTGCAAGAACTAAGAGATTTAGGCCTAATAGAGTTTCTCGGTAAAGGTGTTTACCGTAAACTTTGGAAGAATGTTTAGGAGAGTCCCATGGAATCATATATTTTTATAACTACAGAAGGTTATACCTTTCAGCCATGGAGTAAAGCGATAGAACCTGACGTCGAAAACTGCCAGGTAGTTGGTTTTGCTAAGGGAGTTAATGCACAGCAGGCTTTCCAAAACTTGATCAAAGAAAATTCGTTTCTATTGGAAACAACATTTGATGAAGTGGTTTGTCTTGAGTTAAGAAACCTCGATTATCACAAGCACCAGAAGTATTTTTATTTGAATGATTACAAAACAGAAAGTACTGCCTGTTACACATAAAGCTATTATCTTATAATGCACGAGCATGGATTCGGCAAGCTCACCACAAGTTTGTTTGTCTTTCGCAAGCCGAGGCAGGGAGAAGACCTTTCACGCATCAAATACAGTATAATAACCCCCGGTGAAACTGGGGGCTAAATATTTTTTCACGTGATTGGCTTAACCGTCCGCCAGGATGTCTGCCGCGCGGTTGAGTATGTGGTCGGGCTGGTAAGGAAATAAAACCAGGTCTTCTCTTTTTGTAATTCCGCTAAGCACCAGCACGGTTTCGATTTCAGACTCTATGCCGGCGATAATGTCGGTATCCATCCGGTCGCCGATGATGACGGTATCTTCCGGGGCACAGTCAATTTTTTTAAGGGCGTGCCGCATTATGAGCGGATTCGGCTTGCCGATAAAATAGGCCTTTCTTCCTGTAGCCATTTCAATTGGCGCAATCAGAGCTCTGCACGCCGGCACCACGCCCTTTTCCGAAGGGCCCGTCAGGTCTGAGTTTGTCCCTATCAGTTTCGCTCCCTTGAGCACCAATTGCACAGCAAGCTCTATCTGTTCGAAATTGTATGTGCGTGTCTCGCCCACGACAACGTATTCGGGATTAATATGATCGATATAGAAGCCAGCGTCGTGTAAGGCGTTGACGAGTCCTGATTCGCCGATCACGTACACGCCGACGTTTGGATTCTGGCTGGCTAAGAAGCTTGCAGTAGCCTGCGCCGAGGTTATAAAATGATTCTCATCGACTTCGATGCCGAAGTGCGATAGTTTGCGTTTCAATTCTTTTGGTGATTTTGCACTGCTATTGGTCAGGAAAAGGAACTTCTTGCCTTCTTTTTTAAGCCAATTGACAAAGTCCTTCGCGCCATCCACCAGCCTTTCACCATGGTAGATGACTCCATCCATATCGCAGATAAAACCCTTTTTGTCTCTCAGTTTCGTCATAATTCCGTATCCTTCTGTAATAAAAGCTTCTATGTTTCGACTTTCATATTGAACAGGCCGGCTTGAACAAGAGTTCGCAGTTTGGAATTCACGGTCTATGCTCTGGAATAAGTATAAAGAATTTCAGAAAAAAATAAAGATGTAACATGATGGTAACAAAACTGTAACCTTTAATTGCTATACAAATACTTGGCAATGGTGCAATGGGCTTGGCCATCCTGCACAGCATCCCTTACGGGACTGTCGGGAGCCATGCTGTGCATTAAATGTCTTTGAGAATAAATGGAAAAGTACAGTTTATATTTTCGTTACTCTAACAATTAGGAGATTAAAAGATGAAATTGATAAGCAATAAACTCAGACTCTACATACTATTTTTATTAGTGTTTATAGCTGGATTCTTAGCCGGCCTAAAAACCACCTCATATCTGTATAACAAGTATTATTTCTCCCAGATATTAGACCACGATGCTATTGCACTCGCTTCACAAATAAATACAGTGTGCCAATTACGTCTCGGACAAGTCGGAACCACAATTGACCTTCTGGAAAAAGAAATCGATTGGAGTATAGTTGGTTTGGCTCAAGCTCCCAATATCCAAAAAGATGACTATAGGTATAATATATTGAGAGCGGCTAAAACCTACCGGGAGCTTTGTCATTCTCGATCACAAATTGCTGACATTGTAGATAATGCTCTGAGCAATATAGAAAAGATTTATATGTTCGAACACGATAGCCCTCTCTGCCGTTTAGTTGAATATGCAGAGAGCCAAAAGAAGCTATAATTGAATAAACTCACCAAACAGGGTCAAGGGACTGGTTTGTGTGATTTTAACGTTTACGAACTCACCAGCCAGCGACGCCGGACCATTAAATACAACTATATAATCCGTTGCAGTTCGGCCAGCTAACTGTGGATTATCTCTGCTTTCGGTGGAATTTAAGTGTGGCTTTTTGCTTAAACCTTCAACAAGAACCTTTACTTTTTTGCCAAGGAAACCTCGACTTAGCTCATCACTGACTTTTTCCTGCACAGCAAGCAGTTCTATATTACGTCTTTTCTTTACTTCAGCGGGGATGTCATCTCTTAGCCTCTTATCTGCTGTTGTGCCGGGCCGAGGCGAATATTTGAATATAAAGCAATTCTTATACCTTGCTTTTTTTACCAAATTGATCGTTGCCTGGAAGTCTTCTTCGGTTTCTCCGGGAAAACCCACGATAAAATCGCCTGCAATAGCAATTCCAGGCACAGTAGACCTGGCTTTCTCAAGTAGCTCCAGATACTGGCCGGAAGTATAGTGACGATTCATCGCCTGCAGGATTTTGTCTGAGCCGCTCTGCGCGGGTATATGCAGATAATTGCTAACCTTCTGCGAGTCGGCCATAACTTGCAAAATCTCATTAAAGAATTCTTCCGATGGATAATTAGTGACAAACTTTATCCATTTGATTCCATCAATGTCACTTGCCATTTGGAGCAAATCAGCTAAGCAGTAAATTTTCTCACCTGTGGTGTATTTATACGCGTTTACTCGCTGACCCAGCAGTGTAACCTGTTTAACTCCGGCGTCAGCCAGTTTTTTTATCTGCTCGATTATAGCAACTGGCGATCTGGAGACTTCCGGCCCGCGTACGTACGGGACTACACAGTATGAGCAGAAATTATTACAGCCTCGCATCACTCGAACAAAGGCCTGCCCGCCGGACAAGCCTCTGGGTAGGCGGGCCTGACCGGGTATTTGCTTGTCTTCGATTCCGTAGGTGGATTCAAATTTTTCAAGTTCATCAGTTTGATAGTCATCAATTCCTTGCCTAATTTTTTCGGTTACCACCAAGCTCTTTTCCCGCTCCGGCTTCGGCCTTCTGGCTCCGGCTTGGCGCTTCGCCAAGACGAGTTGCCGAGACGAGTGTTTTTCTTTCAGGGCTTTTGTTACAAGCTCGGTTATTTGAGGAATTTGAGCCGGCCCACAAACAATATCGACGGCTTCGTGACCGAGCAGGTCCGCACCGAGTCTCTGCGCCATACAGCCGATCACAGCGACTATTAAATCCGGCCGGGTTTTTTTGATATGTTTTAGATGGCCGAGATGCGAAAAAACCCGCTGCTCTGCATGCTCGCGAACCGAGCAGGTATTTATCAAGACCACATCAGCTTCCTTGACACTATCGGTTAGGTTGAATCCATTAGCTTTAAGCGCAGAAACCACCAATGTTGTATCCAGCTTGTTCATCTGACACCCAAAGCTTTTAATATGTACTTTCCTACTATCCATAACAATAGCAGTTTACTAATTTTAAAGGCCTAAATCAATTTATTGATGCTGGGCGTGCTTCACAATTGTATCTATGACAAAGACCTATACGTCAAGTTATTTACATTTGTGCCATCGATAATTCTTATTGTGGATTAGCATAACAAACGTGCGGTTGGGTAAATAGCATTTTTATATTCACAGAGGCTTTTCAGCCAACGGAACAGGCTTTTAGATTTGACGAGAGCGTGCATTTTAGGTTACACTTCGCAACAGGACCAAAAGTTAGTGAATAAGAGATGTCTGTTTCGTGTGTTGCTGAATAACTAAGGAGAAAAATTAGATGGCAAGAAAATTGATTTTAATGCTGGTCTGTGTGCTCGTCTTTTTAACCGGCTGTCAACCAGCGGAGAAAATGTCCGTTAAGGAAGAAGGATGGGAAAGCCTGTTTGACGGCAAAACATTGAATGGCTGGAAGGCCAGTGAAAACAAAAACAGCTTTAGCGTGCGCGACGGAATGATTGTGGCAGCCGGTCCGCGCAGCCATCTTTTTTATGCTGGACCAATTCAAAATGCTAACTTCAAAAATTTCGAGTTAAAAGCAGAAGTTATGACCAAGCCCGGCTCCAACTCAGGTATATACTTTCACACGGAGTACCAGGAAACCGGCTGGCCGAGCAAGGGCTATGAGGCGCAGATCAATAATACTCATACTGACTGGAGAAAGACCGGTAGTCTCTACGCTGTAAAGGATGTCAATGAGTCACTGGCCAAAGATAATGAATGGTTCACAGAACACATCATAGTCCGTGACAAGCGAATAATCATCAAGGTAAACGACAAAACAATGGTCGATTGGACAGAACCGGAAGATTTCACTCTTGAGGGTCAGCCCGGGAGGAAACTATCCAGCGGGACCTTCGCCTTGCAGGGCCACGATCCGAAAAGTGTCGTTTATTTCAAGAATATAATGGTCAAACCCATGAGATAAATTGCTCAGGAATAAAAAAGTCATAAAGAGCTTATCTCACGGGTTAAACCGCTGCCCTGAGCGAATAACCTAAAATCTTTTTATCCAAAGTTGTAGTATTTTGTCACGGCCTCCTGAACTTTCCAGGTGCACTCCAGGTCTTCGGGGAAGACTACAAGATCGCCGGGGCCGAAACTTACTGAATTTTCACCATCTGATACCGTTACTTTGCCCTCGATTAAAAGGCAAGTTTCTTTTTCCGTATATGCCCAGTCAAAAGTGCTGGGCTCACATTTCCAGATCGGCCAGTTCTGGCAGGTCTTGGCTTCTTCATCGGTCGGCTTTCGGACAATGACGTCTTTAACTGTCGGCATATCGTACATCCTTTCTTTTCTACTTTTAACACAAAGATAATTGATGGCTAAGCCATTAATACGGGTGAACACTGAATTATACACAAAATACGCTATTTTTGAAGACGCCAGATGAATTTTTCCTAAAAGTTGGTAGTATGAACAGGTGGTTTTCTGTAAATTAGGAGTAAATTGTTTAGTTTGAAAGAATTACAACCGTGGAGCGAAAGCAGTTAGAGAAATTCAGGAGCTGGTTTGATAATTACGTAGATGGTTTTTACAACAATGACGATTTTGTCAACGCTCATCTGAAATTGAAGCAAGAGCACACCCTGCGGGTCTGTCGAGAGATGCAATTTTTAGCAAATGAGCTTGGGTTGGCTGAAAACCAGAAACGCATCGCCGAGGTGATAGCACTCTTTCATGATATCGGGCGATTCAAACAGTTTATCAAATACAGAATGTACAACGATGTGAAAACCGTGAGCCACTCTTTACTGGGTTTGGAAGTTCTTAAAGAAGAAAAGGTGCTGGAGGATGTGG
>CAZQKO010000014.1:0-26802 GCA_964593945.1 uncultured Pirellulales bacterium
TTATTTTATCAAGATTATAAAGCGACAGGTTGATTCTATGGTCGGTCACACGATTCTGAGGGAAGTTGTAGGTCCGTATTTTTTCGGATCTGTCACCGGAGCCGACCATGCTTCTGCGTTGCGACTCCCGCTCAGCCCTTTTCTTGCTTTCATATAGGTCGTAAATCTTGCTACGCAGGACCCGCCAGGCTTTTGCGCGATTTTTGTGCTGGCTCCGCTCATCCCGCATATTGACAGTGATGCCGGTAGGAACATGTTCAAGTCTGACGGCACTATTGACCTTGTTAACATTTTGTCCGCCCGGCCCGCCGGCCCTGCTGATATGCTCGACAACATCGTCAGGATTTATCTGAATATCAAGCTCTCCCGGCTCCGGCAGCACAGCCACTGTTGCCGCCGATGTGTGAATTCTGCCCTGCGATTCGGTCTGGGGCACCCGCTGAACACGATGACCGCCGGCCTCGTATGCCAACTCGGAATAAACGCCCGGACCCTTAGCACTGAATATCACCTCGCGAAAGCCCCCCATTTCAGATGCGTGAAAACTAAGCGGCTCTATCTTCCATTTGCGGCCTTCGGTATACTTTATGTACATTTCATACAAATCACGCGCAAAAAGTGCCGCTTCTTCACCGCCGGTGCCTGCTCGTATTTCCATTATGACCGAATCGGCATCCATCTTATCAGCCATAACCAGAGTATTTTTGATTTCTTCCATTTGAGCCTGCTTTTTATTTTCAAGCTGCTGGAGCTCTTCTTTCGCCAGAGATTTAAAGTCTTCGTCTAACGCTTTATCCGTTAAAATCTCCCGGGTATCTTTAATGTTAGCTATTATTTTTTGGTATTCGCGATATTTTGTAACTATTGCCTTGAGCCTGCCCTTTTCTTTCGATAGCGCTACGAGTTTTGCGCGATCCCCGGCAATAGCTATGTTTGAAATCTGCTTTTCAATCTCATCGTAGCGAGACTCAATCTCGTCGAGTTTGGCTAAGAAACTATCTTTTATATCAGGCATAGATATGAACCTACAAATATAAAAAAATAGCGAATAGTAACCACGGATTACCATATATCTGCGCAATCTATGTAATTCGCGGTGCTAATCGCTTATATCGGTAAAAAAGCTATTGTTTTTGGTCTTTTACGTTCTTTTTGATATAGGTTTTGCCGTATTTCTTGTGGAAACGCTCTATTCGACCGGCTGTATCGACATACTTTTGCTTGCCTGTATAGAATGGATGGCACATCGAGCAAATTTCTGCGTGGATTTCTTTCACCGTGCTGCGAGTCTCAAAAGTGTTGCCACAGCCACAACGAACCACTACTTTATCGTACTTTGGATGAATACCTTCTTTCATAACCATAATACTCCGAAATACATTATAATTTGAATTTTAACAAAACAAACATAAACTGCAATAAAATTTTTCGCGATTTTAAGCTTTTATCCATGTTTAGCCGTCGCTGGTACGGTAACAGTTAAGCTAATTATTGACATAACCACCCCTTAGATATTATAATATCCTAAAGATAAGCTGTATAAAGTCCGTTTTTAGAAAAGAGGTGATTTATGGACTTACAAAATGACAGCTTTTTTAAGCGATTTAAATGGCACATCGTGATTATCTGCATCGCATTAGCAATTGTATTTATGCTTGCGATGTTTACGAACATCTTCTTGGCATCCGAAATCAATGTGCTGCAGCATTTAGTGTGGCTGCTGGGAGCGCTTGTGTTTCTCGGCGCGCTTCTGGCGATGCTATCAAGGGTGATTAAGATAGTTGATACACTCAAAGACAATAGCTCAAAGCTCGAACAACTTACCCAGGCTTTGGAAAACGTCCGCGCAGGACTGGAGCAAATCAATCACAGTACCCGGCTCAGTGAAAAAGCAAAAGCCATCGCTTTTCGAGATGAGGAAAGGCAGTCTTTGCGCGAAGCTGTCTTTGACAAGCTCCAGCAGCATGATTTTGACGCTGCTTATGAAATCATCAACGAAATTGACAACCGCCCGGAATATAAAGAATTGGCTGAACAGCTACGAAACCAAGCCGACAAATATCGTAATGCAACAGACCAGGAACGGACAAGTCAGGTAATAGTACACATCGAAAAGCTACTCGAAGACTGCCTGTGGGCCAAAGCAAGCGATCAGATTGAGCGGTTGATCGAGAGCCATCCGGATTCCGAAGTGGCAAAGTCAATGCGTCAAAAACTGCTCGACTGCAAAGAAGACCGCAAGAGAATATTACTCGCCGCCTGGGACGATGCAGTACAAAGTCAGGACACAGACCGCAGCCTTGCAATTCTAAAAGAGCTGGATATGTACCTGACCCCCAATGAGGGACTGGCCTTGCAGGAAGCAGCAAGAGACGTCTTCAGAACAAAGCTGCACAATCTCGGTGTACAATTTTCGATCTCCGTCACTGAAAAGCAGTGGGCACTTGCACTGGACATCGGCCAACGGATTGTAAGCGACTTTCCGAACAGTAAAATGGCCGATGAAATACGCGAAAAGCTGGATGTTTTAAAGCAGAACGTCCAATGTTACTCTGCGAAGTAGCCTTCGCTACGTAGCACGAGTTGCACAGCAGCTAAGAGAGATGTACCTTGTTAATCTTATTGAAAGTCAAACAATGATTGTGTCTTAAT
Source organism: uncultured Pirellulales bacterium (assembly GCA_964593945.1). Lineage (GTDB taxonomy): Bacteria > Planctomycetota > Phycisphaerae > Sedimentisphaerales > Anaerobacaceae > CAZRMQ01. Next base: position 2,653 of record CAZQKO010000014.1, read on the forward strand.
CATTGTTACCTGATCTGGATAAGCTGCAAAAGTATGAATATGCAGCTCACTACGTCTTGCCTCGAAGTCAATATAGCAGAACGGCTGTAAACCACCCATTTCCAATTCCGGAAATTTCATAAATAAACCCCGATTTCGCGCAAAGCGCTCGAGGTCAACGTAGCTCTGCCGATACAAATTAGGGCTCATCTTTTCGACCTGAAAATCGGTCATATAGCTTACGCCCCGGCTCAACGTACATTTATGAGTTCGCGGGCCACGGAACTGAAAACGCTCGATCAGTCCCCGGTGCGGCAGCATCTGGCCAGGCGCGCTCACAACTTCGCTCAGACACATGTCCCCGGCAAAAACACTAACAACGTGAGTACAGCCTGTTACCCAGATTAGCGCCTCATATTTTTCCGTTTTTAATCGCCGATTGGCATAGATTTGAAAAAGCTCCGGATGCAAAGGTCTTTGAAAAAGGCTAAATGTCAATTGACCAACAGCTATATTGATTTGAGGTGATTCCATAACAAAAAACCTTAAAATTCAAACCTTAATTTCAGGGTTATTATACCAAAAACACCACGCCTGTTCAAGGGCAATATCAGTACTGATAACGCATAATATCGCACTTATGGGACGGTTATCTTGCAAGCTCAGGAGCCTAAAAGAGTAACAGTGAGATAAATTTTTTGAAAAAATCAAAAAAACAAATGAGTGATTCACTTTTAATGATGAAAGAAGACAATATTGATGATAGTTGCAATGATGTCGTAAAAAGCATGTGTACCAGCGGTGATTCCAAAACCACGAATCGCAAAAAGAACCGCAAAATAAACGCCTGCGATTGTCCGAAAGCCAAACACCGTCCGGTTAAACGGAGCAGTTAGCGCAAACTGTCCGTTGACAAAGACTATGTGATGATGAGCACTAAATAGTGCTGCCGAAATAAGAACCGAAAGTATAATCGAATTCTTATGCTCAAACCCCATTACATCTTGAAACAACATCATCAAAACACATATCAAAATCAGCCGAAAAATAAGCTCTTCATAAATCCCCGCTCCTATTCCGGTGACAATATTGGCCAGCAGGTGCGAACTTTTTCCATTATTGCTATTGGTCCGTGCGGACGCCGACCGTAGTCCACCACTAATAATTGAAGAACAGGCCGGCACTATCCGTCTGTCTTCAAGCCTGAGTCTCAGCTCAACTTCCGACATTGACGGAGCCGAAGGGACCTCGCTGAAGCCCGCCACAATTTGCGTTAATGGCGCATAGCCGGCTGGTGGGCTGACATTACTATTAGATTCAGCCGGACCACTTAATATCAAACTTAAAACAATCAGCGGTGCCGCAAGGAAAATGCACTCGATTGTCATCGGCACAATATCAGCAAGAGCAAAGTACCATCGTTTTCGCGAAGTTATTTGCAGCGCTAACAGAACAATTACCACTGTCAAAGGAGGTGCAATCCATGCAAACCTGCTGCCAAGCCCCAGATAACTATCAAGAAAACTCTGTAGCCAAATGAAAGCCACGACCCGATCTTGAGTCTGATTCAGCACATCCGTGTTGATTAAGATCGTTCCCAGCTCATAGAAAACAATAAACGGCAGTAGAAAAACAATGGCATAAATTGGCCGAGACGTCCGTTCAAGATAGGAGTCCCGCGTGAAATCAAGCAATTGACTCGTGCTGTACTTGTATTTATCCACCATCGCTTTTAATCACCAGCACTTTATTTCTATAATTATCACAAAGCTTGCATCCAGGCAAATTAGCAACGGTAAGCAACTTTTTGGCTTCCGGCTTTTAATTTTTCAAAGTTTACTTCAGGCTAATTGAAATTACAACAATCAAAAATAACTACTTTTCAGGATGGCAATCATAGAATTTTACATCTTCGGCAGAGCAAGATTGGTGGATTTTACAGAGAGTAACCACGGATTACACGGATTTATTTTTATATTTAGCCCGCCAATTCATTGGCGGGTTATTTATTGGAGAGTAAACCAAGACCGCACACCACAATCGTTAGGTTTATCAATCTACGCAATACGCTTCACGCTTCACGAGCGACGAATGAGGTTGAAAGATCAAAAATCTTAGTACGTAATATGTAGCAGCATGTAGGATGGGCTTTAGCCCATGCGGTTTTTAGGTTTTTAGTTTTTATTAATGCATATATCATTCACGAACAAACATTTTATCGCATTCGGCCTGGATATCATGCCAAGACCGACCAGGATAGATGCCTTCTCGAATATATCGATGATAGGTCGACCACGGCCAATCTTCTACCCGCTCAACAAGCCCGTGCTTGACAGGATTGTAATGAATGTAATCGACATGGCGTTGCAGGTCTTTTTCGTTACGAATCTGATGTTCCCAGAACCTGCGCTGCCAGATGCCCCGTTCGCGTTTGCGAGTGCGTGAAGGACTCTGATCATATTCAGTTCTGCCGGAACGAAGGTAGCGGCGGGTAAAGCCCGCCTTGATCCGAGACCATCGCAGCGAGAAATTGCGATCGCCTTCCGGCAGTTTCCACACGCAGTGCAAATGATCCGGAAGAAGACAAAATGCGACGACGTCAAAATAGCTTCGTCGCTTCGTTTCCTCCCATACGTATCTTAGACAGAACCTGGCGTGCTCGTCCGTCAGAAACGCTCGACGCTGGTGCGTCACAACGGTGAAGAAGTAGTAACCACCCTCAAATTGTGCACGCCTATAGTTTGTCATTGTATCAAGATATAAAACAATAATAGCAGCATGGGCTGAAGCCCATCCTACATTCTGCTATTAGGTTTGGCCACCGTTTTATGTGCACTGTCCCCAGTCATTAATGTATGGTTTTTTCCTTTTTTCATTATTTTATATCAATAAAATCCAAAATCGCAGATAACGATTGAGCTTAACGGGCGAGCGTTATTGCGAGTCCCTATAAGCGATTGGTTATGTATTTATTTCTCCTTCTTAGATAAAAATGCTTGAAGATTAGGTTCAACGAAATACTTAATCGGGCATTGGGAGTCCAAAGCATTATCGGCGACCTCGCGCACAGTAAAGGGGAATGAACTTTCAATATTGTCCATTACACAGTTAAGAAGTACACCTTCCGATATGGCTACAAGAAAGTCGATGATTGCTTTCATTTCATGGTGAATAAGAGCAGGTTTCTCGCCACTAATACACCAAAGAGGAGGAGTGATTTTGTTGCCTGGTTGTAATACGAAGTTTTCAACTATTAGCTTTCTTTGCCTTTTAGGATGCTCCTGTGCATTTCGAAGGTCAACAATGCTCTTCAGACCTAATTTGTTCTGCTCTAGATATTGAATGAATCCTTTATTATGCTTTAGTTCCCTCTTTGCCCATATGATAATCTTGTCAAACCTAGGCCCATCAAAAGTTGTCCTATAAAACACATTTATCAGTTCCGCAAGCGTTTGTATGACTAACTTCGCATTACTCAAGAACATCGCGCAGTTTTCCTCTAATCGTTGAACCTGAGGAAAGCCCACATAATGACGACCATCCTTCTGCAGTTCGCTTTTCCGTATCATTTCACATATTCGCTCGACCTCTTTGCTTACAGATATATACTTGTCATCACAGATCAGCAAAAGTTCTTTGCATCGGTGCATACAGCGAAGTATGTCATCCTTGTTGATACTTCCTTTTAAAGGAGTATTTTTTACTGCCTCGTGAGATTGGATGAACACCCTTGCAACAATTCTGTTTGATGAGCCTACATCGGCGACTGGTTTGCTCATCCAAGGCATATTAGGATCTGTCTCTTTAGGGTCCAAAGCCTCAGGAGTATATATCCTGAAGGTCTTGTCAACTTTGTAGACCTCCAGGAAATCGCCGGCTGAGCACATCTGGGTTATACCACCAGTTCCGCCTATCAGATCTCCGTGGCCCGCTCTGTATCTTGGAGCATCCTTGTTAAATTTCATTTTTATGAATCGAACTATTGTTTATATGGTTTCCGCATAACGAAAAGCTCACAGGCTCCGTAGGACAAGATTCAGCATGGGCAACAGACAGTTGCCCATCCTACCCGGGCGGTGGGCTACAAGCACCACCCTACAATCTTTTATCTCGTTTTTATTCCGCAAATAAATTTTGTCCGTCGCCATCCCGGCAACGGCTAAACATTTAGATTCACCAAAGATGTGACTCGCTTGTTGGCGATATTATGGCCGTAAATGTCGCTAAAGACAAGGGAAAAACCACGACTAAGGCGCGTAAATCCGAAGCACTAAATCCAAAATTCATCCTTCGTAATTCCAGCTTCATCCTTCGTAGTCCTAATGACTCCTTACGGAGTACTATGGAGAATGGACTTCGCAGTCCCTTAGGGAAGTAGGCACTACGAAGAATGGACAAAATCAAAAGGCTCTATAGAAAAGACTACGCTTGTCATTTCGACCGAAACAAGCCACAGCCCTGAGCGAAGCCGAAGGGGACGCGAAGTGGAGAAATCTGCCTTATTAGCTGCGCGGACAGATTTCTCGACTCCGTCCATTCCGTCTAAAATCGGACCGGACTCCGCTCGAAATGACATTCTGAACTTCTTTTCTACAAAGCAAAATCCAAAATCCAAAATGTTTGAGCCTAAATACTATTCACTTATCGTTGCATCTGGGGAAATTCAGGTATGCAAATTCTCCATGCAGCTTCCTTGCAGCGGCATCGTAAGCCTTAGCAGCTTCGACTTCATCATCAAAGTAGCCGAGAAAGATTTGCCTGCCATCCTTTTTAATATAGACAACCCATTTCTTCTCGCGTTTGGCGAAGGTGACGCCTTTATATTTTGAACTGGCCCATTTGGTTGGGCGCGTGTTTGCTTTGTTCTGTCTCATCGTGCAGTTGCGAAGATTGGATTTTCTATTGTCCAATCCATCGTGATTGATATGGTCACAAACCAAGTCAAGTGGCGTATCCATAATCAGCCGATGCATATAGATTTTTTTATGTTTTCCGGCATCTCTAATGCTTCGCAAAGCGTAGATTCCATTTGGATTTATCCTGCAATGCCACCTGAGCTGCGAGAGCCAGATATAGTCTTGCGGATCAACTTTGGCGAATTTGCCGTGTGTAAGCGGTATTTTACAGTAATCACCGTAGCGGTCTTTATAGATAATCAGCTCATTTTTAGGCCAATGGTTTGCGGCAATATGATTATCTTCTGCATAGCGGAAGCCTCCGCATATATCATCTTCTTTAACTATAGGCCAGCGTGCCTGGCCTGTATCGCTGTCCGCGACGGGCGGATTCTTTACACAATGTAAGAGACCCGCTACGAGGCGTGAAAAATAGCAATTGCGGCATTGTCTTTTTGGCAGACTTTGTTGCATTTATGCGCCCTGCTGACGATGGCGGTAGCGCGATAGCGACTTACGACAAATACTATCAGCCGTTCGAGCTATGTTGGGATGTTAATGAACTTCAAGAATTTTCCTTCCGTCGTGTCTGTTCTCCGCCTTCTGTCCTCCGATCTTTGCCCCCCCATAATTGGACGAACCTGCACGTTTGGTGCGAAAAATCGTGAATTGAAAAACAGAGCCTGGAGCGTAAGCGCCAGGTTATAAAAGAGTTAAAAAATTTTCGAAATTAGGATTTTTGTTCTGGACTACCTGCTCATTTGGTTGAAAACACGGAGGAACACAGATTGATACGGACTATAACACGGATGTACACTGACTATAATACGGACAAACACTGACATGAATGAGAATTTTGTCATTGTTTTTCGGACGAAGATGGGCATAATGCTAATTCGTGCTTCGCATATTAGTATGTATATGCGAGACCCTATTAAGGAGATAGGCAAATAACGGTTTCGACGGAGATTAATTTAGTGCTGATAAAATTCAGCGTTCGGGGTGCTATCAAGTTCGTCTCCCACGCGGAGATGCTCAAGGTTTTTCAGCGGGCCTGTGCGCGAGCGGGCCTAAAAGTCCAGCACAGTCAAGGTTTTAATCCGCATCCCAGACTATCCCTGCCCCTGCCGAGGCCTGTCGGCGTTGAGTCGGATGATGAATTGCTATGTATCTGGTTAAATGGTAAATTCAATTACCAATCTCCAATAACCAATTACCGATCACTAATTAAGGCCCGGCTCTCAGCACAATTACCAGAAGGTTGTGAGCTGCTCTCGGTCAGTCTGGCTAAAACTAAAAGGGCTGTCCAACCTCGTTCAGCTACCTACATGGTACCGGTTCAGCCAGAATGGATTAATGATAAGTTAAGAGCAAGGATCGATAGCGTGCTGGCGAGCGAGGCTCTCATTATAAAACGAAGGATAACCTCAACAGAATCGAAAATCAAAAATCGAAAATCGAAAATTAAGACGTTGGATGTCAGGCCTTTCCTTAAGTCAATTGAATTGGATAACAGAGGCATATTAGTAAAATGCGACATTACATCGGCAGGTTCGATACGGGTTGATGAGATTCTGGAGCTGCTGGAAATAGATATGGAAAAACTAACAGCACCTGTTAAACGTACGAATGTGCAATGGCTGCAAACTTGATATAAAGGTAAAATATAAAATACTAAGTTGGTTAATAGCGACTGGTTGAATAGTAACTGGTTAAATAGTTACCAGTAACCAATCACCAATTACCAGATAGGGATGCGAATATGTCAAGAGAGATGTTGATAAATGTAGCGGAGAGTGAAGAGTGTAGAGTAGCGGTAGTTGAGAATGGTGTGCTTGAGGAGCTGTATTTAGAAAGAGCGAGCCTGGGCAGACACGTCGGTAATATTTATAAGGGCAAGGTAGCAAACATTGAGTCCAGCATACAGGCGGCATTTATAGATATCGGCATACATAAAAATGGCTTTTTGCACATCAGTGATGTGCACCCCCGATACTTCCCCGGCGCTCGCGGTAATACTGTAGAAAGCATAGGCCAGAGGAAATCACTCAATGAGCGGCCATCTATTCAGAGTTGTCTTCGCAAAGGCGGCGAAATTATCATTCAGGTAACCAAGGAAGGCTTAAAAACCAAAGGGCCGACCCTTAGCACATATCTCGCCCTGCCGGGCAAATATCTGGTTATGATGCCCTGGATGAAAAGGCATGGAGTTTCGCATAAGATTGAGGACGACGATGAACGTAAAAGACTAAAACAAATCCTCGAACAGAGCAACCCACCGAAGGGACAAGGCTTTATTATCAGAACGGCAGGACAGGGATGCTCAAAGAGGGATTTACGAAGTGACCTGAGGTATCTGAAACGATTGTGGAGCACCATAGAAAAACGGATGGAGAATGAAAAAACACCGGGTGAGCTTTATCAGGAGTCGGATTTGGTAATCAGAGCATTGAGAGATGTTTTTAACAACAAAATAACTAACATAGTATGTGATTCCGAAAACGTGGTGCGTAAAATCAAGGTCTTTCTTGCCCAGGCTTATCCCCGTTTGAAACAGAGGGTAAAGTATTATGACAGCAAAATTCCACTGTTTTATAAATATCAAATAGAGGACGAGATCGCCAAAATCCAGTCCCGCACGGTTCATCTTAAAGGCGGCGGCTCCATTGTGATTGAGCAGACCGAGGCATTAGTCTCGATAGATGTCAACAGCGGGCGGTATCGCAGCAATAAAAGTGCCGAGCAGACTGCATACGAGAGTAATATGGAGGCGGCACCCGAAATCGCCCGTCAACTCAGATTGCGAGACTTGGGAGGATTGATAATCTGCGACTTTATCGATATGCGCTCTCAGAAACACCGTAAAGATGTGGAAAGAGTCTTTCGAGAAGCTGTCAGGGCCGACCGTGCCCGGATGAGAATAATGAGGATAAGCCGGTTCGGCGTAGTAGAAATGACACGCCAGAGGATGCGCCCTTCACTGCAGTTCAGCACATATTTAGCCTGCCCGCGTTGCGGAGGCACAGGTTTCGTGAAAAGCCATGAGTCATCGGCTATCGAGATTATTAGGCTGTTGAATCTTTCGGCCTCGAAAAAGCAGATAAAGCGCATTGAGCTGTCTGTTTCGCCGGAGGTCGCAGACTATCTGCATAATGAAAAAAGGACGACGATTGCAGAGATAGAACAGCTCAGTGGCAAACGCGTCGTCATTCACTCTGTGCCGGATTACTCCGGCGAAAAATACGACTTGGTCTGTTATAATGAGCGAGATAGTGTGGTAAAATTATAATAGAAGTAGCCGGAACTATTAAAGAGAGAATCGTTTATGTCTAAAAAATCCCTTGCTGATATAAAGGACGCAAGCCCGCGTACAAAGGCAAAGCTGAGTACAGTTACCCTGATTGAGAAATCAGTAAAATTCGACCTTGACTATGCCCGGAAGGTAATCAAAACCGAGGCCGAGGCGATAAGCGCTGTTACGCCGATTGTCGATGCGCCCTTTGAGCAAGCCTGCAGAATGATTTATAACTGCAGCGGCTCAACCATAGTAAGCGGCATCGGCAAAGCCGGTATAATCGGACAAAAGATAAGCGCCACGCTGGCTTCGACCGGAACGCCGAGCCACTTTCTTCATCCAGCTGAAGCGGTCCACGGCGACTTGGGCAGACTCCGCAAAAACGATATAGTGATTGTTCTAAGCTACGGCGGCGAAACAGATGAAGTTCTTCGGCTGATAAATCTCGTCAAGCAATTGGATATTAAGCTCATCGCCATCACCAGCGATAATCAATCTACCTTGAGTAAGCACAGCGACGTCGTGTTGTGCCTGGGCAAAATGAATGAGGCTTGCCCGCTCGGTGTTGCTCCGAGCGTCTCTACCACCTGTATGCTGGCGGTTGGTGATGCACTTGCACTTACGCTGATGAAGGCACGTAATTTCAGTGTAGAAGACTATGTAAGATTTCACCCAGGAGGCTCACTCGGAACAAAATTGATGACGGTCGAGCAATCAATGATATTCAGACAAGGTGAAGAATTACCCCTCGTGGAAGTTAGTGATACGATAGAAAAATTGTTCGAGAAAACCCGCGATGTAAAACGTCATGGGGCCGTGATGGTCGTGGATAAAAACGGCAAATTGACCGGCATAATTACCGACGCGGATATTCGACGTTTGATAACTCAAAAAGGGCCAAAGGCCTTTAGCTTAAAAGCCGGGGACGTTATGACGGCTGATTGCAAGAGAATAAGAACCGACGCCCTTGCTTCCGAGGCGACTGCTATTTTCCATAAATATAGAATCGATGACCTGCCGGTTGTTAATGCAAATGACAAACCCGTTGGCTTAATCGATGTGCAGGATATAGTGACAATAAAGATTGTTGGATAAATTTCGTATTGCGTCGTGCGTTGTGCATCGTGTGTAAATTTACGCAATACGCATCACGCAATACGATATACGAAATGAAGGCAAACCTTTCAGACATACAGGTTCTGGTAATCGATGTTGATGGCGTCCTTACAGATGGAACGATAGTAGTCAACGGTGACGGCAGCGAGAGCAAGTTTTTCAGCGTGCTGGATGGTCACGGCATTCGATTGTGGCACAGAGCAGGTTTGAAGGTGGTTTTTTTAAGCGGAAGACAGTCTCAGCCGACGAGACATCGTGCTGAGCAGCTTGAAGTTGAATATGTATTTCAGAATTGCCACAACAAGCTCGATACACTTGAGAAATTTCTTCAGCAAACAGGGCTGTCGCCGGACAATATAGCTTATATCGGAGATGACTTGCCGGATTTGCCGGTAATAAGGCATGTTGGCTTCGGAACAGCTGTTGCCAACGCCGTCGATGAGGTGAAGCAATATGCAGATTACGTTACTGCTCGTCCCGGCGGCAGTGGTGCTGTGCGTGAAGTGATAGAATACATCCTGAAAAATTCAGGCAGATGGCAAAAACTTATGGAGAGATATTTACCTGACGACCCGTCCTCCGTAGCACTGCGGAGGGTAGACAGTCAAGATTCGTCGTAATGACAGAGTGAGATTTTATGAAATCCAAGCTGCGAACCATCCTTATATGTCTTCTTTCGCTGGCTGCGGTTCTCGCAATGTATCTGGCGTACAGCCGGGCAAGCAAGATCCCTCAGATCGACATCGATTTGGGAGAAAGGTCTTTTGACGCTGTTTCCGATAGCAACGCCGGTGAGTTCGACAATGAGATCGGTAAAATTGCTAACGTTGGGATTGGCGGGGTTAAAAAGCCAGTGTTCCGGCACATAAGCAACGGCCGGATTGACAGAGAATTTGGGTTCGAAGAGCTTCTCCGCGAGGATAAAGGCGAATGGGAAGTTGAAAAACCTTTTTTGAATATTCATAAAAACGATTTTAAATGTTTTGTTACAGCCGACAGAGGCAAGGTCCAGATTGAAAATGCTGTTGGCAGACTCAGCCCAAAGGATGCAACTTTTACAGGCAATGTAGTCATCCATATTTTACCTGAGGCCGGTAGTGACATCAAAGAAAGCTTTGTTTATCTTGATGATGTTATCTTTATTAGTGAAAAATCTCAGCTTTCAACTGCGGGGCCGGTCAGGTTCGTTTCCCCGGATGCTCAAATGCTGGGCACAGGAATGGAAATGATCTATAATGACCAATTGGAACGAATGGAACTATTCTGGATAGTTCATTTAGCAGCCCTGCACATTAAGGCTTCACAAGTGGCTTCGTTTTCGCAAACTACACAGCACAGCAATGACCAGGCTCAACCCGCCGTTGATAATAGCACCCCAAAACAAAACGTCGTTGATAACAGCACCCCAAAACAAAACGAGACGCCAACACCTGCCAGACGAGCCGTTGAACAGAAACAAGGTGAATACTATAAATGTGTGCTCAGTAAAAATGTCGTGATCGACTCCGTTGAGCAATTGGTTTTAGCTGAAGATAAAATTTCTATAAACAATATTTTCTGGTCAAGAGCATCGAACGAGGAAATTAAAAAAGCCGAAACCGCCGGCAAAGATGAAGACAAAATAGATAAAGAAAAAGGAGAAGATAAAGAAATCGAAGAAGATAAAAAAGTCGAAGAAAATAAAGAAGTTGAAGAAGGCACAAAAGTTGAAGAAGATAAAAAGGTAAGCAGCGTCACAACCTCTGCAGACAGCGTACCGAGTCAGCCGGTTCAGGCGCTCCGTGATACAATTATTACCTGTGACAATGGAATTTTCATTATTCCGATGAACTCTACCATAATACAGAATGATTTTATTCAATCTGCAATTGACAAAAACCTCACAGCCACAAAACCACCCCTGGACCCTGATGATAACGAGGAGCGAACGATACTTATAACTGACAAAATCGATTATGACGCCACGACTGATAATACCATAGCTGCCGGTCCATTGGAGCTTACCCTCTATGTCAACGATGCTGCGGAAGCTGAAAGCCTGCAAAATCCTGTTCCAATGAACATCAAAGCCCGGAAAGAAGCCAGATTTCTATCACTGTCGAAGCAGGTTACCTTCGAAGGCGATTGCGTATGCACAATGAGCCGAGAAGAGCCGAATAATGTCGGGCAGAAATACACGCTATCAGCCCCAAAGCTTATAGTAAATCTCTCTTCAGATGACTTGAATACCGAATCAAGTATAGAGCATATCACAGCCGATGGCGGCGCAGTTAAGCTCCAGGGTATTAAAACGATAAAAGGAGAATTGTTCGGTGGCGTTAATTTAGAGTGTTATAGGATCGACCATGATGTCAGCAAGGAGCTGTTTATAGCTACCGGTCCCGGCGGCACAATAAGATTGAATAATTCAAAAGTCCCCGACCCTAATCAACAGCAGAGCGGATTCAGTTTGCGCAAACCGTGCTACGCCTTTTTAAGAAACTTTGCCTCATTAAAATACTTTATTAAAGATAATTTGATAATTTCTGACGCTGAACCTGGCCAAACACTGTGGATTGATTACTTTCCCGTTGTCGAGGGCAGCTATGGTCAGCAGGTTAAGGCTACCGCAGCTCACACCGAGGTCGGTTTTGTGCAGACTGCGGATGGTCAGAGCGAACTTTCAATGCTGATCGCCTCCGGAGGAATTACCTATAAGGAAGATGACGGCAACGAGTTCATTGGCAGCAAATTATTTTATGACAGTGAGAAATCGGTATTGAGGGTCGAAGGTGATGAAGCAGAGCCATGCTATTTTAACGGCGCTCTTGTTGAGAAAATCTTATATGACCCGAAGACCGGTAAATTCGAGGCACCCCTTGTCGGCCCCGGCACATTGCAGATGAAATGAAAAACGGAAACGCAGGACGGGCATCCACACAGGGCAAATTGACCATTATGAAAAAAACAATCAAGCGCAAAGCTGTTGTAAATCAGCTATGTTTAATTCATCCAGCCGTGGGATAATTTTTTCAGCCAGGCTCAATTCGTCGGCATCATAAGAGTTTGTTACGGCTATTGTGTGTATTCCAGCCTTCTTAGCAGCCTCAAGTCCCCAATGAGAATCTTCTATTACAACACATTGCCCTGCTGTAATTAAACGCTGACGGTTGTTATTCAGTTTTCGCAGAGTTAGTAAAAATCCATCGGGGTGTGGTTTTCCTTTTTTTACCTGCTCAGCGGAAACTATCACCGTAAAGAAATGGCGCAATCGTGCCTGTTCTAATATCAATTCAATCTCGGCACGCACAGCCCCCGAACATATCGCCATCGGTACATCTTTTTCCTTAAGCATCTGTAGAAAGTCACGTACGCCCCCGATTATCCTGCCCTCGGTCTGGGCTAATTCTTCAAATATCTGGTTTTTTTGCAGCACTAAATTTTCGATTTTTTGGCCATCAAGCCTGGGCTGGTTCCTCTCCGCAACCAGATTAAAACAATCAACATCTGTTAAGCCGAGATATTCTTTGTAGTAATCTCTTGTTGGAATCTCGATGCCATACTGTGCCAGGACGCGATTGAAAGAGCGGAGGTGCAGAATCTCTGAGTCTGTAATTACACCATCAAAATCGAAAATAACGGCTTTGAGCATTTGTTTTGAGTGAATTAGTTAATTTGTTAATTAGCGAATTAGTTTTTCTTCAGAGACCGAATGTAAGAACTAATTCCTTTTGATAATCCTTCGTATTCCTCATCCAAGTAAGCAAATACCTTTTTTTCGATGTATTTTAATCCTAAAGTGGCTCTCAAATGACTTCTTGTCTCTTCACATTCTCCACGAGATGTATAAAGAACTCTTACTTTATCAGAAAAATAATATCTGCCATGTGCTTCGGCTATATTTGCAATGACTGAATTGGCTGAATCTCTCATTTGTCTGGATAAGCCATATTTTTCTTCTTTTGGAAAAGTTGCTGTGATTTTGTATATCTCCATTAGAAATGCATATCCCTTTTTCCATATATTTAAATCATAAAATCCCTTCGCCATTTCGCCTCTTGGATAACCAATCTCTAATTCACTAATTCGCTAATCTACTAACTCACTAACTTTTCCAATTATTGACTCATATTGTGTGAAGGTTGATTTATCACCAGCGCAAATTGTTTCTGCTAAAGCTTTAATTTTGGGGGCGTTTTTGGTGATAAATCTTCGGGCAGTGACAGCCTTGCGTTGTTTCATGGGGATTTTTGAGCCGTTTTCGGCGGCGACTTGCATATCGACATCGGTGCCGGCCTGGCCGCACAATAGATAACCATTAATCAAATCTATTGCTATATCAACTAACGCCCTGCCATAAAGGTCCATATATTCGGTGCCGTTTTCCTTTACAAATGCGATTGACCTTTTAAGCTGTTCCATTCCCTCAGCTAACTTTTCGAGCAGGTCGTTCATGGCGGGGTCGAATATTTGCTGGGTAAGACCTGCGATAAGATTTTCAGCGGTCCCGCTGCATACGCCACGAACCGCAGCTACAACCTGCAGCTGGCTTGTCCCTTCATAGATGGTGGTGATTCTGGCGTCTCGGGCGTGCCGTTCACAGGCATAGTCAAGCATATAGCCGCTGCCGCCTAAAACCTGGATAGAATCGTAAGCTACTCTATTGCACATCTCGGAGCAATAATATTTGCTCATCGGCGTCAACATCGAAGCATATCTTTTGTGTTTTCGTGCATCTCTTTTAAGCTGCCTGGCATCCTCTTTGCTGTTACTATCATTCCCGCGAAAGCGGGAATCCAATTCCAATCGTTTGGCGTAGCCGATTCCCATATCGACCACGCGTGATGCCTCGTACAAAAGTGCGCGACCGGCTTCAATAGAAATTTTCATATCAATCAGCATGTCACGTACCGCCGGTAGTTTTTCGATAACTACACCAAACTGTCTCCTGCTGGCGGCGTAATCGCGGGCTACGCGAAAAGCAGCCTCGGCGATTCCCAACGATTGAGCGGCTATGCAGATACGGGCGCCATTCATCAGGCTCATAACGTATGTTATAAGTCCCCGCTGACGTTCACCTATAAGCCGGGCGGGGGCATCTTTGAAAAACAGCTCGCACGTTGGGCTGCCGTGGATGCCGAGCTTTTCTTCCAGTCGGCGTACCTTGACCCAGGGACCTCGCTCGACAAGAAACAGACTGAGCCCCCGGCCATCGGAGACTTCGGGTTCGCTGCGGGCAAGTACAAGCAGAATCTCACCGCAGCCGTTTGTTATGAATCTCTTGACGCCGCGAATGAACCAGTTGCCTTGTGCGTCCTGATAGACTGTGGCGGGCTGTTCCGCCTCCATATCGTGGCCTGAAACCTTGACCGACTGCAAATCTGAACCGGCGTCCGGCTCGGTCAATACCATAGCGCCTGTGATCTTGCCTGCAGCGAAGTCAGGCAGATATTTCTGCTTGATTTCCTCCGATGCATACGCGTTAATCGTCTCCGCAATTCCCTGCAAGCCAAAAATATTCATCAGGGCAGCATCCGCACGGGAGATAATCTCGACAGCCATCGAATAAACAATATCCGGAAAATTCAGGCCGCCAAAGCGATACGGCAGAGTAAAACCCATAACCTCAGCCTGGGCGAGCTTCTCAAGGGATTCCTGCAGTCCTTTCGGTCGTGTCACTGAGCCGTCTTCGTTGAGGATATTTCCCCGGCGATCTACATCTTCCGCACGCGGAGCAATAAAGTCTCCTGCTAATTGTCCAAGCGAGTCCAGCACCATCTCATAGTTTTGCATTACTTCATCAGCATTAGCCGGCGCATAGTCGAACTCGCTTGCGAATCTAAAATTTTCTTCGCAAATCTCAGCTATCCCGTGCAAGTCAATATGCTTTAATAAAAACTGTATATCGTCGTTGTCTTTGTAGAAGTTGCTCATAACCTTTCCTGTTTGTGTAGTGCTACTGTGTCATTACGAGCGAAGCGAAGCAATCTCATAACCTGTGATGTGCAGAGATTGCCACGGCCTGCTTTGCAGGCCTCGCAATGACAGCTAAGTTCGACTTATTACGGCCATTTCCTCTTTTATACTCTTTTCCTTCATCGCTTTTATCATTTTGGGCACGATTTCATTTAAGTCGCCGATTATCTTGTAATGTGCAACCTGAAAGATTGGTGCTTCGGGGTCGTTGTTGATAGCGATGATTTTTTGACTCTGGCCCATCCCCGCATGATGCTGAATTGCACCGCTGATTCCGACAGCTATGTATAAGCTGGGCCGGACCGTAGTGCCGGTTTGGCCAACCTGATGGTCGCGGTCGATAAAACCTAAGTCCACAGCAGCTCTGGAAGCTGCCGGTGCCGCACCCAGACAGTTAGCCAGGTCCCAGATAAGCTTAAAATTATCCTTGTTGCCTACGCCCGCTCCGCCGGCAACGATTACCCTTGCCGCTTTGAGATCAACTTTCTTTGGACGTTTGTGTTCGGCCAGAATCTCCAGCGGCAAATCTTCCTGCGAAAGCTTTACATTTTCTGTAATAATCTCACCTCGGTGAGTCACGTCCGGCTCCGGCATAGGCATTACGCCCTCGCGGACGGTGGCCATTTGCGGCCAGCGGTCGAGGTTTATGATGGTAGCAATGATGTTACCGC
Source organism: uncultured Pirellulales bacterium (assembly GCA_964593945.1). Lineage (GTDB taxonomy): Bacteria > Planctomycetota > Phycisphaerae > Sedimentisphaerales > Anaerobacaceae > CAZRMQ01. The sequence continues at coordinate 18,564 of CAZQKO010000014.1, forward strand.
CGAAGGCGGGCCTTATCTGAAATAACAAATTCTTATGCAGCTTTTTATCTTTAACAGTCTTGTGGTCACCGATCTGCAAATCCGTGCAGTCAGCAGTAAGGCCCGCCTTTGCGGCGCTTGCAATTCGAGGAGCTAAGTCTCTGCCGGTGATGGTTGCTCCGTAAAGCACTATCTGCGGCTGGTACTTATGAATTAGCCCGAGCATCACCTTTGCGTAACTATTTGCCTGATAAGACTGCAGCAGAGTATGTTTAACCAAATATACCTTATCAGCACCAAATTGAATTAATTTTGTCGCATGGTTTTGGACATCGCTGCCTACAAGGGTGGCGGCTAATTTCACGCCGAGTATATCAGCTAACCGGCGGGCCTTACTCATCAATTCGAGTGGAGTATCTTCTAACTTTCCATTATGCTGCTCTGCAAAAACCCAAACTTCACCTTCTCTGTTTACGTCAATCATGCAAGTCCTAACCTCAGGGTTTTTATGTCCCCGTTCTTGCTCGCCGCTTTCGCGGGGATTACTCCTGCGAAGGCAGGAGCAAGAAAATACGGGGGTGATTTTTAGAATTGGCGTCTATCGCGTCCGCCACGTCCACCGCGTCCACTATCCCGACCACGGCCAAAACCGCCTCGTCCACCACGTCCACCACCACCGGGGCCACGGCCCTGTGGTCTGGGACGAGCTTCATTTACATTTACAGCTCGGCCTTTTATATCCTGGCCATTCAGACCGGTAATCGCAGCTTCAGCTTCACTTTTGGTAGACATTTCTACAAATCCGAATCCTCTGGATTCACTGGTGAACCGGTCTTTAATGATGTTGACGGAACTGACCTCGCCGAAAGCCTCGAAAGCCTGACGCAAATCATCTTCTGTCGCATCGTGTGACAAATTACCTACATAGATATTCATTTGAATTTCCTTTCTAACACTAAGCGATATTTACTTTCGGCACGGCCGGACACGTGTCAAGCCTTCGAATACCGAGAATTCTTCTTTATAAACTTCAAATCTTTGTAGGGTGGGCCTTGGCCCACCATTTTATTTCATTCTTATATAACCATTATGCTTTTAAGTATCCATTCATAAGTGCAAAACGTTGTTCTTGTCATTGCGAGGCCCGCCTACCCAAAGGCTCGTCCGTCGGGCAGGCCTTTAGGCCGAAGCAATCTCAAATCTCCGAAGCAAAGAGATTGCCGCGCTCGGCTCTCCTATGGAGTCCTTACGGACTGCCTCGCTCGCAATGACATAAAATGGCTAAAATTCAACATATTAATCCTTGAATGGCTACGCTTTTAACAAAATCATTCATCCGTTAGCTTTGCCTCACCTGGCAACGTAGCACGAATTGTTACTTTCAATTCTTCGGCAGCTTCTTGTAGATTTTCAGCATCCCAAGGCACAGTCAAATGGTGGTTTGTATCAAAGTGCGTTTTCTGTTCCTCGAACTTTATTTTTTCGCATGTATAAATAACCGGTTTTCCCAGACCCTCCGCATAACCGGCCTCCCAATAGGCGCCAGCATTCTCGTGTGTCAGGTCGGCAATTAAGAAACGCGATGTTTGTATTTCCACTCTTAGTCTGTCATCTATCAATCCAGCTTTGGGTCGATCTGCAAGTTTGAACAAATCAAAACCCGTTTCGTTTACTGCTGGTTTAAAGGTATTTTCAAAAATAGCGTCTAATTGAGTATCGCCATATTGCATTGCCATAAATGCCTTACGGCTTTCAATAGCTCCTCGTTTAAGCTCTTCATAATACTGCCAACCTTCAAATGACAAGGTCACTTCAGCACTCGGATCTAATGTTAAACTTCCTTGAATGACTCCTGAGTCAATTAGATGCTGTATGACCAACATAAATCCATTAGGTGTTATGGCTCCCATTATCGACTGGTGCTTCGCAGGTATAAGATGAAGATACTCTCCAGGTGCTTCTATGTTTTCTCCAAGCCACCGGATTATATTATTTGCTTGCTCAGTGGGTGTTTGTGGTAGGTTCTTTAATACATTTTCGATTATCTGCTGTGTAAGAACTATTTTTTCATTACTGAATTCATGGCGAGAAATTGCTTCGTGTCTTGTCCGTATCCAATGGCTTAATACAGCGATTTTTTTGACGTCATTTTTAAGCATATCAGGTAAAATATTTGGATCTGAAAGAGGTACTTTTAGATAGAAATCACCGCACCTCGGACACGAACACAAGTCCAGAGAAGAACCCTCTCGCTTTATTTCTTGTATGTCAGTATTGCATACCGGGCATTTATCAGCCATAAACCTAATCCTAACCGAAGACTTCCGCAGTGAATTTTTCCAAATAAGGTTTCCAATCCAAATATTTGAGGACAGCCTTTACTTCAAACTCAAGCCGTTTCTTATGATTATCAGAAAAAATAAGAATTCCCTCTTTCAGGATTCTGTGAATTAAAAGAGGAGGAGCATCATTGAGAACAACTAAATCAATTTTGTCGGTCTTAAATAAATCCGTCAACTGACCCAGCGTTTCCAATCTTAATTCAAAACGCTCATTGGCTTGAACGCTCTCACCGAAAGATATGGCAATATCAATATCACTTAAAGGCCCTATCTTGCCCTTAGCTTGTGAACCAAAAAGATAAGCTAAAATCACCTTTTGCTTCTTAAAAATCTTCGATAACTGTTTTTTTTGAGATTGTTCTATCACGCTATTACCTTGTCTTCGATCAGCTCGTGTATCATATCTGCGATTCCTTCCTCGGTCGGCGGGATTTCTTTGCTTTCCTTTGCGGCAAGGACTACACTTTGAATACGGTGGACCTTCGTTGGTGAGCCGCTTTGACCGCACCAGTTCAAATCCGCACCGATAAATTTAAGGTCCCAGTGCTGGATTAGAAGGCCTCTTTGCTTGAGTTCATCGCTTTTGTGCGCGACAAGTTCTTTGATATCAGACTCATTTACGTTTGGATTTTCTCTTTTAATTTTTTGCTCGACTTCGATGGGAGTTAGCGCGTTTTTATATTTCATCATCTTTTTTGCCGCGGCGATTCGCGGCTCACTTGCATCACTTGTTACAGTTAATAGAACAGGCAAGTTAGTTTTTACCTGCTGCCAGCCATTTCCGATATTTCGCCGCACCGTTATAGTTTTGCCGGCGAGATCCTTAAGCTCTTCAACGTATGTAATCTGCGTAATACCGAGTTTTTCCGCCAATTGTGGGCCGACCTGTGCGGTGTCGCCGTCGATTGCCTGTCTGCCGCAAAGAACTATATCATAATAAAGCTTTTTTACCGCACAGCTCAGGATGTAACTGGTTGCCAAAGTATCGCTTGCGGCACAGCCGGGATCGGTTATCAGGATGGCATCGTCAGCCCCGCGGAACAGCGAGCCGCGAAGGATTGCAGCCGCTGCCGGCGGTCCCATCGATATTACCGTAACAGAGCCACCAAATTTATCCTTGATTTGCAGAGCTAATTCGAGGGCGTTGAGGTCTTCCGGGTTGAAAACAGCCGGCAGAGCGGAACGATTGACAGTACCATCATCGTTCATTACCTTGCCTGTAATCCTCTTGGTATCAGGAACCTGCTTGGCCAGAACAACACAGTTGTAACCCAATTGTCTTCCCCTTATCTGTTTTTGACACATCACAGAAACACAATTCACGAGAGACGAAAAATGAATTTTAGCGTAATTTACCGCCAGGTCAACCCTAAAAAAGCTGTTATTGAGTTAATCGCACCCCTGCACCCCTAAAATGGGGCGATTGTTTATTGACAGCCGGTCACCTGTCAATGTAGAATCTCAATTTCCTCAAATACTTGGATTCACGAAACATTAAACTTGTCCCCACGAAAGCGGGGAATCGTTGCTTGACTGTCATGCTTTTTAATCATTGAGAAAGGACAGCGTATGAAGCCAGAAGGCAATCTTAGAGCAAAATCCGCATTGAAAAAGGATGATTTAATCGTGATTACCGGTGCTGGTGGATTTATCGCCGGCGCCTTGGCGCGATATTTTCGTGAGCAGGGTTTTACCCGAATAAGGGCTGTGGACAAAAAGCCTCTTTCTCAGTGGTATCAACGCGTCCCAGGTGTGGAATCTTTATGTTTGGATTTGAGATACGAAGAAAATTGCAGGCGAGTCTGCGAAGATGCGGTCGAGGTATATAACCTTGCAGCCGATATGGGTGGTATGGGTTTTATTGAGCGGTTCCGCGTTGAGTGTCTTCGCAGCATTTTGATCAATACCCACATGATTGAATCAGCGTATCGAGCCGGGGGCCAGCGATATTTTTTCTCTTCCTCGGCCTGCGCTTATAACGTTGAGCTTCAAAAGGACCCGAATGTCCGTGCTCTTAAAGAATCGGATGCTTACCCCGCTATGGCCGAGCGAGGATACGGCTGGGAGAAGCTTATGTCCGAAATGTTTTGCCAGGAATACTGGTCAGAACGTGGCCTCAAGACATTCACCGCCAGATTCCACAACGTCTATGGCCCGTGGGGCACATGGGATGGAGGCCGAGAAAAAGCCCCGGCTGCCCTCTGCCGCAAAGTTATTGAGGCTAAAGACATCGGCTCAGGTAAAATCGTCATCTGGGGTGACGGCAAGCGAACGCGAAGTTTTATGTATATCGATGATTGCATCGATGGTATCGATATGATTATGCACTGTGACGAGCTTATTGCCACTCCTATAAACCTTGGTACGAGTCATCTGATTTCAATTAATGATCTGGTCTCGCTGGCTGAGAAAATCGGCAGCGTCAAACTCGAACGAGAATATGACCTTGAGGCTCCGCAGGGAGTCGCCGGGCGTAACAGCGATAACACCTTTATAAAGGAAGTGCTCGGCTGGGAGCCCAACACGCCGCTGGAAGAAGGACTGAAAAAAACATACCACTGGATAGAACAGCAATATAATGACCGAAAAGCAGGCAAACATACGGTAACAGGATGAGCTCACAAGAATACTCCAAGATCACGGATGTGGTGGGGAATTTGCCATACAGAATAGCCCTTTCGGGCGGATGGATAGACCAGCCTTACGTTTCCAAACATAATCCTTCTCCGCCCGGCTCGATGGTGGTCGTGGCTGCTGAGCCACAGTTTCGGTGGATGGACCGCTCCGGCATCTGCAGCAGCACGCGCGAAATAGCATTGAAGCTGTGGAACAATCAATTGCCCGATGAGCCGCCCGAAGATTTAGTCCGCCAGTTGTACGAAGCCGAGAACAAAGGAAAAGCTGAACCCTCAGGCTCACAGGATATGATCGGCATTATATATCCGGGCGTCAACAGGCTGGATTATGATTTCAACGTTCATGGAGGTATCTTCCCTTCGCATATTGAATCAAACAATAACCTCGACGTAGCATCATGGCTGGGTGATGTGATACACGTAATCCCGGTTGGTCAACGACCGGATGGATATAATCCGCTTGGCCGAAAGAATTTTGCACCTGAATGGGTCGCCCGTCTTGGACTATCGGGCAAAGATTGTTTCGACGCTATTATCAATAAGGACCTCAAGCGCTTGGGCGGTGCAATGAATGAGTGTATGCTCTGCTGGCATACTATTCTGCCTAATATTGTGGAGCATCCAACCTTGAAAATAGACCTTTTGGCTCTTTTGGAGTATTACCAGTCTAATTATCCCGGTGCAATGTATTCGGGCTGTGGAGGAGGATACCTTTATGTAGCCTCACGTGAACCCGTGCCGGGTTCGTTCCGCGTAAAGGTTAGGGTCAAGAAAAAGTGAAAGCTACGTCAGATACTGTAGTTGTTTCGGGAGGCTTCGATGATATTCGATCGCAGGACGTTCGTTTTCTTCAGGAAGCAGCTCGCTTCGGCCCGCTGCATATATTCTTATGGGATAATGAATTATTGCGATCTGTTATCGAAAAACGGCCTAAATTCCCCGAGCAGGAGCGGCTTTACTACCTACAGGCGATTCGCTTTGTTCATAAGGTTCACCTTGTGCATAACCTTTCGGATACCGGTACGCTACCGAATGTTCCTGATGTTAAGCCGACCGTATGGGCTGTCACCGAATACGAGCACACACCACAAAAGCAGGGCTACTGTCGGACAAACAATCTTCGCTATGAAGTTATAAAACAGCAGCAATTGCAGGGCTTTCCTGATGGTGACATAATTGAATCAAGCATGGATGATTCAAAAAAGAAGGTTCTTGTAACCGGCAGCTTTGATTGGTTTCATTCAGGCCATGTGCGATTTTTTGAGGAGGTCTCGGAGCTTGGCGAGCTTTATGTTGTCGTGGGTCACGATGCCAACATCAAGGCTTTGAAAGGGCCGGGTCATCCTAAGTTCGATGAGCAGGAGCGAAGATATATGGTTCAATCCGTTCGCTATGTCAAGCAGGCCCTGATTTCTAACGGCAATGGCTGGCTCGATGCCGAGCCGGAAATTGAGCGAATCAAGCCGGATATTTATGCTGTGAACGAAGATGGTGACAAGCCTGTCAAGCGGCGTTATTGTCAGGAACATGGTATAGAGTATGTCGTGCTTAAACGCCTGCCAAAGCCAGGTCTGAAGCGAAGGGAAAGCACAAAGCTGCGAGGTTTTTAAACAGAGGTTCAAATTATATTATTTAGTGCGAGGATTTAAGATGTTAAAAGGTGTACCGAATATTATATCACCGGAGCTGTTGAAGATACTTATGGAAATGGGCCACGGAGATGAGATTGTTTTGGCAGATGGCAATTTTCCGGCTGCGTCTGTAGCCAGGAGACTTGTTCGTGCCGACGGGGTAAACAATCCTGAGCTGCTCGAGGCCATACTGAAATTCTTTCCGTTGGATATCTACGTTGATTCAGCCGTTGCGCTGATGGCAGTTGTGCCCGGGGACAACGTAAAACCGACAATCTGGGAAAAATATCGTGGGATAATAAAGAAAAGCGGTGAAGAATTCAAAGATTTCGAGATGGTTGAGAGGTTTGCCTTTTATGAAAGGGCTGCTAAAGCCTACGCGGTTGTTGCAACGAGCGAGGCGGCATTGTACGCCAACATTATACTTAAAAAAGGAGTAATCAAACCGTATTAATACTACTCGGATTTAGGTGTCTTCGCAGAAAACAATTTACCGGTAATTTCGTAACTCGGAGCGGATTTGTTGGCATGAATTATATTTCAGCAACGATAAGTTGCCAAATCTACATTTTTCTTGACTGGTGAATTTATCTGTATTAACTTGCCGATACAAAGAGAGGGTAATGTTTTTGAAGCTGAGGTATTTTAATGACATCTGATAAACTGAAAATTTTTAGTAGACCGGATTTGCACAATACTCGGCTTTTACTGGGTTTCTCCGGCTGGATGGACGGCGGGGAAGTATCCACAGGAACCATGAAGTACCTTATCGACAAGCTGGATGCTCAAAAACTTGCTGAGATAACTCCTGAAGGTTTCTATATTTACAGTTTCCCCGGCTCGATGGAGATAACGGCTCTATTTCGCCCTCATACAAGAATTAGAGCCGGCATTATCAAATCTTTTGAGGTTCCGAGAAACGAGTTTTTCTACAGCGAGCAAAATAATCTTATCCTTTTCTTTGGCAAGGAACCCAATTTGCGGTGGGAAGAGTTCGCTAATTGTATTTTCTCTCTATGCGAGCAGTTCCATATCGAAATGATGTATTTCATCGGCAGTGTTGCGGGCCTTGTGCCGCATACACGCGAGCCGAGATTTTTAAGCTCGGTTTCGGACGAACAGCTCAAGGAAACGCTCAAGCGATATGGTGTCAGATTCACCGATTATGAAGGTCCAGCCAGTTTTATTACCTATCTTACAACAATTTGTGCCGAGCGGGCTTTGAAGATGTCGACCTTTGTTGCGACGATTCCTGCTTATGTGCAAGGCAATAATCCCAGGTGCATCGAGGCAGTAATAAGGCGCTTGGCAGGCATCCTGGGCCTACAGATAGACCTCGACGACCTAAGGGCTGTCGGCGATGAGTTTGAGAAGAAGTTAAACGATGCAGTCGCGGAACAGCCTGAGCTGTCTGCCAACATTCACAAGCTGGAAGAAGACTACGATAACGAGGTTTTCAGTGAGATGGGCGATTTGAAAATGTGGCTACAGCAGCAAGGAATCAGGCTGGACTAAAAGCCAGCGAGATTTACGCAATACGCATCCCTGGACTTGAGCGAGGCGAAGGCACGAGATACGCAATACGATTAACTGCCGAAGGTGGGGTTCGAACCCACACCCGGGGTGAACCGGACGGGATTTTGAGTCCCGC
>CAZQKO010000015.1:0-23460 GCA_964593945.1 uncultured Pirellulales bacterium
AAACGCCCAGGTTTGCGGGAAGTTCTGCGCTGGCTAAAGTCTGCATAGGCAGCCTGCCTTCGCCGAAGCGGCTCCTGCCCGCCGTACACTCTGGGCAGGCGGGACGTGCAGGCAGGCCTTTTCCGCCACAGAGGATTAAAACCAATCTTATTGCATACCCAACCATAATCTGGTATAAATTTCCTCCGGTGTATAATCTGGAACTAAACTGGATGCGCGTGAAATTTGAAAATCGAGTATTGAGAATGCAGGAAAGGTGTTCGTCAGTGTTATGGAAGAAGTAGAAATAAAAACAGTGATATCACAGCTTATGGCCCGGGTTGAAAAAATCCGGGACTGGCTTTGACTTGCCTAACAAGAAATCTCAGCTACAGAAGCTCGAAGAGAAAATGACCAAAGCGGGATTCTGGGATAATCCCGATACTGCCCAATTGGTGGTCTCTCAGTTCAGTGCGCTTAAATCGGTTGTTGAGCCGGTGGAAGAATTGCAGAAAGAAGTGAAAGACCTGCAGGAGCTGTACGAATTAGCCGCTGAGTCGGACCGGGATGAGCTGGCACAATTGACAGAGGATTTGGCGTCGCTGGAAAAAAAGTGTGAGCGAATCGAATTGACAGGCCTGCTATCTCGGCCTGAAGATGTGAAAAACTGCTTTTTTAGTATCCACGCGGGGGCCGGAGGGACGGAGAGTTGCGACTGGGCCAATATGCTGCTTCGGATGTACACGCGATATTTTGAAAGCTGCAAATACAAGTACAGAGAGCTTGATATCACTCCAGGCGAGGAAGCGGGCATAAGGTCGATAACGCTGGGCGTCAGTGGGCCATTCGCGTTCGGAAAACTTTCATGTGAAGTGGGAGTGCATCGGCTCGTTCGGATAAGCCCGTTTGATGCAAACAAGCGTCGGCATACCAGCTTCGCAGCGGTGGACTGCGTACCGGAATTCGATGAGTCCGTCAGTACTGCCGGAGACATCGAGATAAAAGAAGATGATCTGGAAATAGATTTTTACCGGGCCAGTGGGGCTGGCGGTCAGCACGTCAATAAGGTAAGCTCAGCAGTGCGGATAAAACATGAGCCGACCGGAATCGTAGTACAATGTCAGAACGAAAGAAGCCAGCACAAGAATCGAGCCGAGGCGATGAAAATGCTCAAGGCAAAACTCTATATGTTAGAGAGGCAAAAACGTGACGCCGAACTGGCGAAACTATACAGCGAAAAGGGCGAAATTGCCTGGGGTAACCAGATACGAAGCTATGTTATGCAGCCTTATCAGATGGTAAAAGACCATCGAACTAACTTTCAGACGGGTAATGTACAGGCGGTGCTGGATGGTGAGCTTGACGGATTTATCGAAACCTATCTGCGTCACAGAGCCAAGAAAAAAACGGAAAAAACAGAAGGCAGGAAAAAATGAAAGAGATTATCAATATTAATGTAAAGTCAAGGATGGCAGATTTCAGCAAATGTAAAACAGATCTGCTTGCGTTGGGTTTGTTTTCCGACGCCGATGGGCTGGATAGACTAACCAGAGAGCTTGATAGCAAACTGGATGGTGCTATTGAGCGATTGATTAAATCAGGCGATTTCAAGGCCAAAGAGGGAGCCAGCGCGATTGTTTATGGCAATGACAGGATAGCAGCTAAGAGAGTTCTGCTGATTGGTCTGGGTGAGAAGAAAAAGATTACTCTGGATACGGTTCGTAAGGCGGCGGCTAATGCGGCTAAGAAGGCCGTAGGGATGAAGATAGGAACCGTCAGCCTGACACTGCACAAGGCGTTTGGCGGACGGTTTGATTTATCTGCGATGGGACGAGCTTGCGCCGAGGGAACATATCTCGGCAGCTATCGTTATGATGAGTTTGTCACTGACAGTGAAAATGGGCGATTAGATTGGCTTAAAGTAGAAGTGGTTGATTCCGACTCGGCTAAGATAAAAAAGTTGAGCGTGGGATTGGCCAGCGGAATAGTTATCGGCAAAGCGCAAAGCTACGCCCGAACGTTGGCGAATCGGCCGGCTAATGTAATCCATCCGGTTGAGCTGGCATCTGCTGCCAAAGAGCTGGCTCGCGGCAACAAGAGATTGAGCTGTACAGTTTTCGATGAAAAACAGATAGCGGCAAAGGGTATGGGCGGCGTACTTGCAGTGGGCAGCGGCTCACAAAATAAACCCAGATTTATTATATTGAAATATAAACCAACCGGCAAAACGGTAAGAAATCTACCAGTGGCTCTCGTAGGTAAGGCGATAACTTTCGATTCCGGCGGATTAAGCATTAAGCCGGCTGAAAAAATGGATGAGATGAAATTTGATAAGACCGGCGGAATTACGGTCTTGGGCACTATGAAAGCCGTGGCGGAAATGCAACTGCCTTTGAATGTATTAGGGATAGTTCCATCGGCGGAGAATCTGCCGAGCGGCTCAAGCTATCGGCCCAGCGATATTATTACCACCTTTAGCGGCAAAACCGTTGAGGTACAAAATACCGATGCCGAGGGCAGAATAATACTATGTGACGGTCTTAACTATGCTGTCAAGCAAAACTGCGACGTTATCATTGATATAGCAACACTGACCGGAGCCTGTAGGGTTGCTCTCGGTAAATATATGGCTGGGCTAATGGGCAACGATGAGAAGTTAATCAAGCAACTTCAATGGGCGGCGGAACAAAGTGGTGAGAAGGTTTGGCTTATGCCCAGCGGGGATGAGTATGCAGAGGAGATGAAAAGCAAAATAGCTGACTTGAAAAATATTGGAAGCAGGTTGGGTGGAGCCTGTACAGCAGCAGCGTTCTTGAGACAGTTTGTGGACGATGCGAAGTGGGCACATTTAGATATTGCCGGAGTAGAATCGTTCGAGAAGCCAACAGAATTTACTGCTGAAGGCTCAAGCGGATTCGGAGTCAGGCTGTTGACCACGTATCTCATGAATCTGGCAGATTTGAGGTGAAAATGTACAACCCCCGAATAAATTCGGGGCTTTAACCAATTAACAGAAAGCCGAAGACATGAAACGAAAAGTCAGCAAAGTGGATGCTGAAAGGATATGCAAAGCAGTTAAGGAGATTCTATTGGCGGTCGGCGAGGACGTTGACCGTGAGGGACTCAGGAAAACGCCGGAGCGTGTAGCCAGGATGTATGCCGAGCTTCTGTCCGGCTCCTATGAAGACCCTAAAGAGCATCTTCAAAGTGTCTTTACGGAAAGCTACGATGAGATTGTTCTATTGCGTGACATACCTTTTTACAGTATTTGTGAGCATCATATGCTGCCATTTATCGGCTCGGCTCACATTGCGTATCTGCCCAAGGGTAAAATATTGGGAGTCAGCAAGCTGGCCCGCATTGTTGATTGTTTCGCCCATCGGCTTCAAACTCAGGAAAGGCTCACCTATCAGATAGCTGATTTTCTAATGGATAGTCTCAAGCCGCAGGGAGTTGCGGTGGTGCTGGAGGCTTCGCATAGCTGTATGACGATTCGGGGTATAAAAAAGCCCGGCTCGACGATGGTGACATCGGCTCTTCGCGGTATTTTCAGAAGAGACCCGAAAAGCCGAAGCGAGGTACTGAGCCTGATGCACAAGTAAGCTGAAAACCCCCAAATAAATTTGGGGGCTAAATATTTAGCCCAGCAATTTATTGAGGGGCTATTTGCCGCGGTAACGACGACAAATTAAAAGATTTCTTATGCACACACTGGCCAGGCGAGTACGGTTTTCGATTAATCCGTTTCTGTCGCAGGACAGCATCGGCTTTAATTCATTTTCCTCTAAGCCGGCTGGTGAGGGATTATCGATATTTTTAGAATTGTCTGTCGAGCTGGCTGGTGCGGTTGAGCCGAGCACCGGATTTATCGTCAACGTCAGTGATATTGACAGACATGTCCGCGAGTCCGTGGTGCCGATTTTCACTGAGCGAATACAGGCGGATTTTCATAAGGCTAAGCATATCGGCTTTTCTGATGTTGCGGTACTTTTAAGGTCATCATGGAGCCGATTGGCAGACAAGTTCGGCAAGGCTATGTTGAGCAGGTTAAGTTTGAAGCTGAATCCTTTCAGAGAGGTAGCAATGCATTCGCAGGATACAGGCTTGATTTATTTTAGCGAGAAGTTTGAATTTGCGGCGATGCACAAGCTGTGGAATGATGATTTTTCCAAGCAGCGAAATTTCGAGGTGTTCGGCAAATGTGCCAACCCGACAGGCCATGGGCATAACTACGTTGTTGAGGTTACGATAAAAAAGCCGATAGGGGACAGCCTCTTTTCCATAGCTGATTTTGAAAAGATAGTTGATGACGAACTTATAAAGGTTGTGGATCATAAGAGCTTGAATGTGGATGTCCCTGAGTTTAACAAGCTCAATCCCACGGTTGAGAATATTGCTGCTTTTGCATGGGCCAAACTCGCCGGCAAGTTTGGCCAGACGTCACTACACTGCATTACCGTCTGGGAAACCGACCGAACTTATTGCTCATACTACGGATGATTAAGATCAGGGACAGCCTATTCCGAAAAAGGCAACGGCACATATCTGAATTTCTGTCCGCCCAAGGATACATCAACCATCAAACCTGTATCCGGCGTAATAAATACAGCCATACCGGCTCTATAATCCGTCTTGGCAGCAGCACCGGCACTGAGAGCTACGCCCGTTACTTGTGCTGAAAATGTATATTCATCAGGCTTGAACATGTCCAAATCCTCTTTGTCCCTGAAAAAGATTATCTCTCTAAAATATTCTCCTCCGAACGAAAAACCGAGAGTTGCCTGTGACATGCTGCAGTAACCAATCCTTTTACCCTGTTCAAAGACTTCGCCTTTTCCATGCGCGCCGCCAACCAGAAAAGCACCTTTAAGAACCTTCGGCAACACTGCATATCCGTAGGATTTCTCAAAGTACCTGTCAATGCCCGGATCCTTTGCTTTCATAACAGCAACCGCTTCCTGCACCTCAGCGGATAATACTGTCTTAGCCTCTTGACTTTTCGGTACAGTGCTGCACCCGCCGATTATTGACATGAGAACAAAAAGACACATTAGCCACATTATTGTTGTTTTCATTTTTTTCTCCTTAAAATTTTTATACAACCTGTGGTAATGACGGCGGCTTATATTCATACGGTATCTCTATTGTGCCGTGCATTGTATAATTACTGCGAAAGCATAAATCCATTTCTCCCTTCACGCAATAGCAATCACACATATTGCATCAATATTTAATTTCGTCTGAAATTGGCTTTGTTTGGCTTTGTTTTCCCTGCCGACAGAGGTGGGATTCATTTTCACAATCCTTTTGCAAATAGTAGTTTACATTCATTCCAGCTTTTTTGAAATTGGCTTTGTTTTGCATAAAATAAGGCCGATTTGTACCTGTGGCAGAGCTAGAGGATTCTCGACAATGGACTTAGCCATGCCTTACGGCATTGTAGAACCGGTTGGGTGGCATGCTTTCCGCAAGGAGTCCTAAGGACAAACGTAGTTTGGGTGTGGATTTTGCCATTCCGCCTCCGGCGGACAAGGATTTTGCTCTTCTCCGTCCCGCCTCCGGCGGGTAAACCTCTGTCATCCGTCATCTGTGTTCTGTTTTAATATCCGCTAACTATGATAAGCTATACGCTATACTATATACTCGATACTCGATACGCGATACGCGATACGCGATACTCGATACTCGATACTCGATACGCGATACGATGTCACATTATACAATATTAAGTGTTAATTTTCAAGCAAAATCTTTTCTCGCCTGCCCTGAGCGCTAGTCGAAGGGATGCTCGACTCTTGCCTGTCCTGAGCGCCAGTCGAAGGAATACTGGCTTGCCCTGAGCGTAGCCGAAGGGATGCTCGATTCTCACCGGCCCCGTAGGATGGACTTTAGCCCATGCGGTCCCGTAGGTTTTTGATGCATATATCATTCACGAACAAACATTTTCTTTCATTGTGAAGAAGTAGTAACCACCCTCAAATGCCGTAATCCCATAAGGGATCCCTTACGGGAGGCATCCCACAGCGGATTATGCACGCCTATCCTGCTTCGGCGAAGCGCTTCGCAGAGACGAGTAGTTTGTCATAGTATCAAGATATAAAACAATAATAGCTTTCATTATAAAGGAAGGATTTATAAAAATAATACCTAAGATACTTAGGTATTGTGCAAACACCAATCCAACAAATAGTCAGAAAATATAATTTGATAATTCCCTGTGGCTTGCCATGGGGTGAAGAAGAGAATGTCTCCTTATCAAATCCTTTAATATTCTGCGAATTATCGCAGGCTTCTTCATTTTCTATGTTCTATATAATACCTAAGATACTTAGGTATTACTATTATCTTGCGGTTTAATATTTAATTTTAGATGTATCGTACTTAATATGTGAGTCTCGATACCTAAGATACTTAGGTATTCTTTGAAAATTGAGACAGCACTATATAAGTATATGCGTATATGCTTATGGACTGCTTTAAGGATCAAGGATTTTAAAGGATCAAGGATTTTAGAGGAACGTAGGGTGCGATGATCTACTCTGCGAAGTAGGTCGCTATGTAGCACGAGAATCGCACCGACCCAGCTAATCAATTAAAATGGCCATAGGGAACATAGAGTAATTAATCAATAATCCTTAATTATTTATCATTTGAAAAAGTGCCCCTATTAAGCAGGCGGACACGTTTAATTCCATCGTCCTACAATTGCTTTCCAGGAGGCTCTTCAATGCTGGAACTCACCAAGTTTCTGACCTGCAGCCACCAGATTATCAATGGCTTTTTTAATAGCGTTGGGGTCTTCCTCCTTAACCGCTTCTTTAAGGTTATTTATAGCACTTTCAATATTACTACGGATATCCGTAGAGACGTTACAATCTTGCTCCTTGAGTATCTTCTCAATCGAATAAATGACTTGATCGGCCTGATTCTTCAGATCCATGACTTCGCAACGTTGGCGGTGTTCTTCTACATAGGATTTGGCCTCTTGTGTCAAGAGATACACTAAGCCGTCGCTGAGCCCTGAGCCGGATTTGATTTCAATCGACTGCTGCTTGCCGGTGCCCATATCTTTAGCGGATACGTTTAAGATACCGTTGGCATCAATATTAAATGCAACTTCAATCTGTGGAATGCCTCTCGGTGCCGGTGGAATATCGGTAAGCTGGAACCTGCCGAGCGTGCGGTTGTCCCTGACAAATTCCCTCTCGCCCTGCAGAACGTGGATGTCGACAGAGGTCTGATTATCCGCAGCGGTAGAGAAAATCTCTTTTTTGCTGGTAGGAATTGTAGTGTTGCGCTCAATCATTTTCGTCATAACACCGCCTAACGTTTCAACGCCCAGCGAAAGCGGTGTCACGTCCAATAACATAACATCTCTTAACAAGTGGTTCCCAGCCAAGACCCCACCTTGAATTGCAGCACCCAGGCCAACAGCTTCACACTGATTGATACTCATACAGGGGTCTTTGCAAAAAATCTCTTTCGCGATCTCCTGTACTCTGGGAATACGTGTGGAACTACCCACTAGCAAGATTTCAGAAATGTCGCTTGTTGTGAGATGGGCATCATTCATCGCCTGTAAACAAGGGGGGCGGAGTCGTTCTAGTATGCCTTCGCACAATGTTTCGAACGTGTTGCGTGAAATAGTGGTTTTCAGGTGTTTCGGACCTGAGGCATCAACGGCAATAAAAGGCAGATACACTGCGGTCTCAAGCCGAGAGCTCAGTTCGCACTTGGCCTTTTCGCCAGCCTCTTTGAGCCTTTGAAGTGCCATGGGATCTTGACGCAAATCAATCCCTTGGCTCTTTTTGAACTCATCGGCCAAATAGTCAATCAAAACAGCATCCAGATCATCACCACCTAAATGAGTATTACCATTAGTACTTAGCACTTCAAACGTAGCATCACTAATGTCAAGAATCGAGATGTCAAAACTACCTCCACCAAAGTCAAATACTGCCACTTTTTCGTTCTTCTTCTTTTCCCAACCATAAAACAAGGCGGCTGCTGTTGATTCATTGATGATACGCACAACTTCTAAGCCGGCAATCCTACCCGCATCTTTAGTGGCTTGACGTTGAGAATCATTGAAATAGCTGGGCACTGTAATAACAGCGAAGGTCACTGTTTCACCTAAGTAATCCTCCGCTGTTCTTTTGAGGTCCTGTAATATCAAAGAAGCAATCTCTTGAGGTGTATATTTTTTGCCTTGGATATCAAGTTTGACCAATTCATCAGGTTTGCCTGTAATTACATAAGGTAGTATCTTCTCTTCGGAGCTTATCTCGTTATTACGTCGGCCCATAAATCGCTTTACAGAATAAACCGTGTTCTCAGGATTGGTTACCTGCTGGCGACGTGCTATCTCACCCACCAGACATTCCCCTTTTTCCGCAAATCCAACAATTGAAGGTGTCTTATGTGATCCTAATTTATTAACTAGGATTTTAAGCTTGGATTCCTCCATTACGGCAACAACCGAATTGGTGGTTCCCAAATCGATTCCTATAATCTTACTCATGTGCACATGATTCTCGAGATTCGGTTTTGTGTATGTCTTGCGCGGTATATGCCAAGAATTCTTGGGTTTCGGCTTTGTGGATGTCTCGTGCAGCCTTCTCGGTTGCCTCCTAAATAGACGCTTGAAAACACTCAATAGTCTACCTCCCTTCTGGAATGAATGGGCAGAACACACCAACTCAGGAGTCACGCGTTAGCGGCGTCTCATTGGAGCCGGATGTTATATTCTATATCTTATATGAGGCTTGGAGTAATCTTTACGGGCTCCCAAATAATTTCTGCCCCTTTCTTAGCCTTCTATGTGTCTATTTGCCCAGCGTTATGAACAACTTCATTCTGTAGAGGTTCTTCAGGACAGCCACCGTTTTCCTCCGTGTCTTCTGGACACTGTCCGAAAGCCATTATTAAGATGCATAAATCCAAGATGTCTCGCTTCGCTCAAGTTTGTTGTTTCACATTATACCCGTACAAGGAGAACCCGCAAATAAATTTGCGGGCTTAATATTTTGGGAATGTGTTTTGTGTGGCTAATTCGTATCTCTTGAAGCATATCTCGCGTGTGAATTTCGCCCCCGCTTTCGCGGAGGCAAGCATACACCTGCGAAGGCAGGTATGCAGAATGACAACCTTTTTTTGTCATGTCGAGCCCATTCGGCTACGCTCAGAGCCTGCCCTGAACATAGTTGAAGGGGTAAACTGCGTCGAGACCTTGTCCTGAGCCTGTCGTAAGGGATCTGGCTGCGGAGTGATAATTGACTTACATTCGAGAGCGGATCTCTCCGCTTCGGCCTGCCGTTGGCAGTCCTTCGGTCGAGATGACAGGAAAAAAGATTGCCGCAGTCGTCCCGACAAGTCGGGACTCCTTCGCAATGACAACGGCGGAGGTCTGCATTTGTATATTATTTAATTGGTTATTGGTTAAATAGAAATTGGATTCCCGCCCATTCGGCTTGCGCTCAGGGCAGGCACTGCGCGGGAATGACATTGTTATTCTATGCTTCTCGTGTTTTATCATTATTTATGCAGGAATCAATAACCTCAGCCCCCATGTTTGCCTGTGCAAACTTGTGCCATAGGTACTTGTGCCATAGGTACAGGCATGGGGGTTGTTCATAATTTAGTTGTTTTCGGTAAAGCTCTCATTTAATATATTTCAACAAGCTGTTTTAAACCCATGAGATAATAACTTGAGAATAAGGACAATATAGCATTAGGTTATCTCACGGGTTAAAAACGTAAGGGTCAGGTTTCAAAAAAAGATAAGGTCAATATGCCGAACAAACGCGACGAAGGAATGTGGCTCAATACTGGCTCGCTGATGATTATCGCGGTCGTAGCCCTGGCGGTGGCCCTTATTTACACGCGAGGGATAATGATACCGTTTGTGATGGCGGTCTTTATCGTTTCGTTTGTCTCGCCCATTTTAGACTATCAGGTCATCAGGCTCAGACTTCCGCGTCCAATTGCCGTTGCAGTCACCCTGTTCGTGGTCTTAATTATGATTGTGATTCTTTGTTTACTCATCGTCCAGGCGACTCAGACTATTGTTGCCACCATCGGCAGCTATAGCGAAAGCTTTGCCAAACTTGCTGATGGTGCATTCTTAAAATTGCAGGGGTGGGGTATAGATTTAAAGCAGGAAACAACGATACTTGATTTTAAGAATAAAATTCCTGCTCTTGTAACGAATGCAGCGGGCACGGCAGTAGGCCTTTTGAGCAGCGTTTTTCTTGTCCTGATTTTTGTTGCTTTTCTTTTAGCCGGCCGTGATCCCTATGCCGTTCGTTCAGGGGTTCGGGCG
This sequence comes from uncultured Pirellulales bacterium, assembly GCA_964593945.1. Taxonomy (GTDB): domain Bacteria; phylum Planctomycetota; class Phycisphaerae; order Sedimentisphaerales; family Anaerobacaceae; genus CAZRMQ01. The sequence goes on from CAZQKO010000015.1 coordinate 10,301, forward strand.
GATATTGACCAAAAGATACGCCGCTATATCGGCGCCAAAATCGCAATCTCTACCCTGACGGGCCTTTTAGTTTGGGTGACATTGGCGTTAATTAAGCTTGAATTGGCCGGCGTCTTCGGCATACTCGCTTTTCTGTTGAATTTCATTCCGTCAATCGGCTCGATAATTGCCACGCTTTTGCCAATCCCCATAGCAGTGGCCCAGTTTCAGAGTCCCTGGCCTATTGTTTATGTTATTGCTGTTCCTGGAGCTATCCAAACTATAATCGGAAATATTATGGAGCCCAAAATAATGGGCGATGAATTGGACCTGCACCCTGTAACTATCCTGCTGGCATTATCCTTCTGGGGTTTGTTATGGGGAATAATCGGCATGTTCTTAGCTACCCCTATTACAGCGGTTATCAGAATTGTTTTGATGCAGTTTGATACGCTCAAACCGGTCGGAAAATTGCTCGCAGGCGACTTTTCCCCCTCTGAAACACAAACAGGATAATGAGAACCGTCAAAATCCAACGCAGAAAAAAGTCTCCAATAACCCTTGACGTCAACAAGGTTTATAGTTATAATTCAGTTTTTTAGGTATATTTAGTATTTAACAAAGCGTTAGACAGTAAGGAGTTAGCGATTGTCCATGAAGAATGCGAATGAGCTGTTGAAGACAAAACTGACCGCAAAAAACTACGACAAACTCATGGCTGTGGATAATTTGAAGATACATGAGTTTGTCGCTGATTCGATAGAGCTTGCAAATCCGGAGATGGTTTTTGTCTGTACTGATTCTGAAGAAGATGTGAAGTACGTTCGTGATATGGCGATCAAGAGTGGGGAAGAGAAACAGCTTGAAACGCCCGGGCATACCTGTCACTTCGATGGCTACCACGACCAGGGCCGCGACAGGGAAGTCACCAAGTACCTGGTACCCAAAACGCAAACGCTGAGCAAAGCATTGAATCAGATTGAGAAAGAAGAGGGCCTTGCTGAGGTGTGCGGTTTACTTAAAGATTCCATGAAGGGCAGAACCATGATCCTTCGGTTTCTGTCGTTAGGGCCGACCGGCTCGGTCTTCAGTATTCCATGCGTACAGGCAACAGATTCCTTGTATGTGGCGCACAGTGAAGATTTGCTTTACCGAAATGCTTATAAACAGTTTTGCAAGATTGGAAAACAGGACAATGTTTTTTGTTTTCTGCATTCAGCCGGGAATTTGAACGAAGATATGGTCAGCGTTGATGTGGAAAATAAGCGTGTCTATATGGATTACACAAAGGACACAATGTATAGCGTCAATACGCAGTATGGCGGCAATACCATAGGGCTTAAGAAGCTTGCTTTGAGACTTACGATTCGCAAGGCGGACCGGGAGGGCTGGCTCGCCGAGCACATGTTCATATCAGGTGTTTACGGCCCCGGTGGACGCAAGACCTATCTTGCCGGCGCCTTTCCCAGCGGCTGCGGCAAGACCTCAACCGCCATGCTGCCGGGTGAGACCATCCTGGGAGACGATATTGCGTACTTTCGGAAAATCAATGGAGAATGTCGAGCAGTAAATGCCGAAGCAGGAATTTTTGGTATTATTCAAAATGTTAATCCCAAGAATGACCCTGCCATCTGGGGGGTGTTGAACAAGCCCGGCGAAGTGATCTTCTCCAATATCCTCGTCGCGGACAAAAAACCGTACTGGCTGGGTATGGGAACCGACACGCCGGATAAAGGGATTAATTTCTCAGGCAAGTGGTTCAAGGGCAAAAAAGATGCTAATGGGAAAGAGATTCCGCTTGCTCATAAGAATGCCAGATATACGGTCACTCTGAAAGCACTGGCTAATTGTGACCCCGAATTGGACAGCCCGGAAGGCGTTGCCCTGGGAGGGATAATGTACGGCGGACGCGATGCCAAGGCATCTGTGCCTGTTCAGCAAAGCTTTGACTGGGCCCACGGAATAGTTTTGTATGGCGCTTCACTTGAGACGGAAACTACTTTTGCGATTATCGGCAAGGAAGGTGTGATGGAAATCAACCTGATGAGTATTCAGGACTTTCTGGCGATTCCTATGGGCAAGTATGTTCAGAATAATATCGATTTTGCCCAGGGACTTAAGAGACCGCCTCTGGTATTCGGTGTTAACTACTTCCTGAGAGACATGGAAGGCAAATTTGTCAACGAAATACAGGATAAGCATGTTTGGATAAAATGGATGGAATTGCGCATTCATGGCGATGTGGATGCGATCAGCTGCCCAACTGGTCAGATTCCTCGTTATGATGATCTGGTGAAGCTGTTCAAGCAGGTTCGCAGCAAAACGTATACTAAAGATGATTACGTTAAACAGTTTACTATTCGTGTGCCTGAGAATATAGCCAAGATTGAACGTGTTGAGAAGTACCACAGGGAAAACGTGCCTAATAGTCCTCAGATAGTGTATGACACGCTGGAGGCAGCACGAAGACGTCTGAATGAAGCCCGCGATAAGTATGGTGAATACGTTTCTCCGTTTGACTTGACAGCACAATAAGATGTGCCCTGTGTGAAGCATGGGGCTAAATATTTAGCCCCGCAATTTATTGTGGGGTCTTTAATTTATTGGACATCGAAAATGAAAAAGAAGACCATTCGTACCGGGATTGTCGGCACAGGCTTCGCTGCGAGGTTTCACTTTGAGTGCCTGAAGAGAATCGCAGGCACCGACCTAAAGGTTGAGGGTGTATTCGATATCAACTCTGAGCAGGGAGCATCCTATGCCAAAGAGAGAGGATTGCGCTTTTACAAGAGCCTGGAAGAGCTTATCGACAAGGTGGACGTCATACATGTCTGTGTGCCGCCTGTGGTTCACGAGGAGATAGCGGTTGCTGCTCTCAAGCGGGATAAGTGTGCCATTGTAGAAAAGCCTTTTACTGGTTACTTTGGAGATGGCTCTAAAGATTTCAACGGTGACACATTTCCAAAGAAGGTTGCGCTGGACGAGGCTCTGGCCAGTGTTAAGCGGATGCTCGAAGCAGAGAAAAAGAGTAAAGGCAGAATTCTTTATGCTGAAAACTGGGTCTATGCCCCTTCGATTCAGAAAGAGCGGGAGATTATCGAAAAGACCGGTGCACAGATACTCTGGATGTATGGCGAAGAGGCACACTCCGGTTCGCACGCAGAAACTTATGCCTTCTGGAAGTTCTCCGGCGGCGGCGTTATGATAGGTAAAGGCTGTCACCCGTTGACTGCCGCGCTTTATCTGAAGCGAGTAGAAGGTAGCGTCAAAAACAGCAGGCCCATTCGTCCAAAGGCGGTCTCGGCTCGTACGCACGCGATAACAAGATTAGACAGCTTCGAGGACAAAGGACACATTAGAGCAGACTACCACGACATCGATGATTTTTCCATTATGCACGTGGTCTTTGAAGACAATACAATTGCGGACATTGTCGCCTCCGACATTATTCTCGGTGGCATCCACAACTGGCTACAGGTCGCCGCCAATAACCATCGTACCCTCTGCAATATAAATCCCAACACCACTATGCAAACGTACAATCCGGTAGATGAAAATTTCCAAGACATCTATGTAGTGGAAAAGATCGGCACCAAACAGGGCTGGTCGAATCCGTCGCCGGATGAGGACTGGTTCACCGGATATCCACAGGAAATGGAGGCCTTCTACAGAACCATCGCCTACGGCGAGCCGCTCGCTGGTGACAGCAGCCTCGCAGCGGACTGCATCGCAGCAATTTATAGCGCGTACGTCTCGGCGGAAAAAAAGGGTGCAGAGGTCTCCATCCCGCGCCACCTGTGACCTCAAAAAACTTCGATGCTGTACACAAAGAAGTTGACAGAATGCCGACACCAGTTGAAAATACAACGAAATTTATGTTGATGCTGGTTGTCTGCCATTTAAATAGACATGGAAGTCGTGCTAAGGGCCGAAGAATATATTCCAGTTGATAGTACATAGAAAAAGCCTTAATACAGGAGGTCGAAAACATGGCGTCAAATGGAACGCAAAAAGGTTCTGCCACCGCTGCCTCGGCGCAGCAAGTCACGCACATGAATCCTCGCATTGAAAAAGACCGTCAAATGATAGTGGAGGCGCGGCGTAAAGGCACCGGAGCAACTGTCAAGACGTTCTTAAGGTTATCAGGTCCCGGTTGGCTACAGAGCGGCATCACTGTCGGAGGCGTGTCTTTCTCATCCAGTCTATATCTTGGTGTGCTGGTGGGTTTCAGTATGATGTGGCTGCAACCCTTAGCTATGATATTAGGTATCATTATGCTCGGCGCTATTGCCTATGTGACACTTTCCATTCGGGAACGTCCTCTCAAGGCAATCAATGAGCATGTCAGCCCTGTGCTCGGCTGGAGTTGGCTGTTCGCATCAATGGCTGCCAACATCGTATGGTCCACGCCGCAATTTGTTCTTGGAACCCGTGCCATCCAGCAGAATCTTTTACCTTCCGTCATCGGGCCGGAGGTAGTGCCGGACCCATGGGGCAGAATCATCTGTGTTGGTTTTATTCTTGCAATTTGCATCATCGCGACGATGTTCTACGGCGCCGGAGGAAGAGGGGTCAAAATATTTGAAATCATCATAAAGTCGATAGTAAGCATGATCGTTTTGTCTTTCTTCGGCGTCGTCGTCAAGTTAAGTATAGAAGGTGCTATTGATTGGGGCCAGATTTTACATGGATTGATACCAAGGTTGGGAATTCTATTTGAGCCAGCCGCTACGGTCAAGCCTTATATCGAGGCCGTGATCCCCCAATTCCAGCAGTTCTGGACAAAACACATTATTGCCCAGCAGCGTGACGTAATGATAGCAGCTACTGCTGCTGCGGTAGGTATCAATATGACGTTTCTGCTGCCCTACTCGATGCTGCGAAAGGGCTGGGACAGGGAATTCCGAGGTCTGGCGATATTCGATCTTTCAACTGGCTTGTTTATACCTTTTATCTTAGCTACCGGCTTTGTCATAATCGCTTCTGGATCACGGTTCCACGCAACACCGGCTCCCGGTTTTGTGCCGGATGAACCGGGCGGGATCGTGACGGTCGAGCCGGCATACAATCTCGTTGGTCCATACAACAATCTGTTGAAACGACGCTTGGCCTTTGACATTGGTACCGACACTGTTGCCGGACTTTCGCCTGAGCAATTAGAGCAGCGAATAAATGCCCTGTCCTACGCCGACAAAAAGATGGCGGCCATGTTAGTCAAGCGTGATAATATTAACTTAGCCGCTTCGTTGGCTCCGCTGACCGGCGACTTTCTGGCGCAATTTGTATTCGGCCTTGGCGTACTGGGAATGGGCATCGGAGCCGCAACAATGGTGATGACAATCAACGGCTTGTGCCTTTGTGAATTACTAAATAGACCTTCGAAAGGTTGGACTCAGCGCATCGGTTCTCTGATTGTCGCGGTTGGCGCTCTGGTAGCTATTTTCTGGAACGCACCGGCGCCCTGGCTGGCTATGCCAACGTCGGTGTTCTGCATTATATTACTGCCGATTGCATATTTCGCCTTCTTACTATTAATGAATCAAAAGCAAATGTTGGGTGATAGTATGCCACGAGGTGGTAAACGTGTGGTCTGGAATATCCTGATGATTATCGCTACGGCAGTAGCAACGCTCGTCAGTATATGGAGTCTATGGTCGAGATTGGGCAGGTGGAGCATTGTAATTATCGCCGCTTTTGTCGGGCTTATTCTTATTGTACATTTCTTACGCAAAGCTAAAAAACAGACAGGGACAGTATGACGGGCGAGCAATGGGAAGAACTACAGCATGTGCTGGCCGGCGAGTTGCTTGAACCGCTGCCGGTTGGTTTTATCATAGATAGTCCCTGGCTTCCGGGCTGGGTGGGTATATCCACGTTCGATTATTTCTCCAGCGAGCAACTCTGGTTCGAGGCCAATCTAAAGGCGGTTCGCCGATTCAGCGACGCCATTTTTTTGCCGGGCTTCTGGGCTGAATTCGGCATGTGCACTGAGCCGTCGGCTTTCGGGGCAAAATGTATATGGCAAGAAAATGATCTGCCCTTCGCGGATAAAATCATTAACGATATTCAGGATATTAACCTTCTCGATAAGCCAAATCCAAAGACAGACGGCCTGCTTCCATTTGTCATCAGCCGCCTGAAACACTACCGCAGCCAAATCGAGCAGGCAGGTCACGCCATCAAATTCGCGGTGTCACGTGGGCCGTTGAATATTGCCACGTTCCTCATGGGTACGACCGAATTCCTTATGGCTATCCGCACTAATCCGGAAGAAGCGCACAAGCTTCTCGACGTCGTCACGGACTTTATAATCGACTGGCTCGAACTTCAAACGGAGGCTTTTCCCTCTATTGACGGCATACTGGTTCTTGATGACATCGTGGGTTTCCTGGGAGATGAGGATTTCAAACAAGCGGTACTTCCATATCTTAAGCGCATTTTTCAATCATTAAATATGAGCGTGAGGTTCTTCCATAATGATGCGGCCGGCCTGGTCTGTGCGCCGTATCTTGCCGAGGTTGGCGTGAACCTGTTTAACTTCAGTCACCAGCACGGTCTAAATGAAATGAAAGAGCTGACTAACAACAGTGTCACTTTGTTGGGTAATATTCCGCCGCGCGATGTGCTTGCGGCGGGCACGCCTGAAGATGTAAGTAACAGCATCAAAGCGGCGCTTAGTTCAGTAACAGACAAAAGCCGGGTTATCCTTTCCTGTGGCGGGGGAATGCCACCAGAAGTTCCGACCGAAAATATCGAGGCTTTTCTGTCGGTAGTTGGGTAGATATAAAGGTTTAGCCATCGCCGGTAAGGCGATGATTAAACCCTTCAAGTTTTCTTGGACAAAAAACCGATAAGTTTAAAAAGAACAATAAACTTTTTTTATCGTATAAATCCTGAGGTGTAAATATGAGCAGAAATTTAGTAACAATTTTGTTGGCGGTTATCGTGTGCCTGGGATTGATAGTTGTTTCCGGTTGTGAAAGCGATGCACAAACGGGCGCCCTTATTGGCACCGCGGCTGGGGCCGGCGTTGGCCAGGCGATTGGCCGAGATACGGAATCAACATTGATAGGGGCCGGAGTCGGTGCCGTCGGTGGCTACATTATAGGCAACGAAAGCGACAAGAAAAAGAATTAATCCCTAAAAGGCAAACGAGCAGACTCTAATAACAAGCCCACAATTGTTAAAGTATAGCTGAGATATTGCTAATCCGCAGAGGGTATTTTTACGCACTCACCAACCCACTAACCCGTATTTCTCACCGCGAAGAACGACGAGGTTGCAGAGCTTCTTGATATATAAAAACTTACGCTTGTTTGCGACTGTTGTTATCTGTGACAGCATGATGGGCAGGGAGTTTGCGTTAAACGGTTGCGGTTGCGAAGCTCGTTACGGTCCGGCCTTCGTAGCCACTACGGCGGAGAAGGCTTGCGTTGAACGTAAAACGTTTTTTAAGACGCAACCGTTAAACGTATTACGAAACGAGCAGCGCAACCGATAAACGAACTACGTAACCTGCGCTCTCCCTCGACCTTGCTCAGGATGGCGTCTGCGGTTTGTGAGAAATGCAGGCTAAGCAATTTAAACTGCCTGCTGCTAAAAAGCTGTGGGCAGGAATGGCTTTATAATAAACAAGCCCACCGGGTATAATTTTTATTTATCGAAGGGCAGTTTGACCCCTCCTGTTTTAGTTCTGATAATATCCGGCTTCACGCCTCTTTCATAGTCTTTCTTTGTTTTTTTGACACGGCAAACGAGACCTTCGGAAACTTTTGACAAATCACCTTCCACAACTTTTGCAAATGATATGGTGTATGTTACTTTATGAACTTCTATGGTGGCGACATGGCTTTCAATCTTTCCGAGCGATTCTTGTGTAATATTATCAAAGATTTCCTTGCCCTCGGTGAAGACTTCGAGCAGCATGCCTTCCGCCATTCTATCACCACCCTGATTTAGAATTATCTGGCCGTCTTGTACCGCGGCGACTTTGATTGGATAAACACGGTCAATAATTGCTTCGATCACATCATTGACTACAAGTGAAATAAACGCATCGCGTACCTGCGCCGGGTCCCATTCGTCAGAGTCCTGCTCGTCGGCAAGCTCTCTAACTTCTTCGTTTTCAAGGTATTTTTGCACAGTCGATGCCAGGACGACCTGCTTTGTTGAGCTGTCAACGAGCTGATAGTTGAAATTGAATCTTGCCTTGAATTCGGTCGTTGTGTAATCAGCAACCTTCAGGTATTTACTGATTTTGTCGATTTGAGCCTGGTTTATGGTTCCTACGAGCAAATAATCGGCACCAAGAGTTTCAGCGAGCTTTGCCTGTTCTCCGAGAGGAGCATCGAAGGAAAGGAGCATATTCTTTTCTTTGGCAAAATCACTGATGCTTACTCGGTCAAGGACGGCGAATTTGTTGGTCTGAGTCAGTCCCATAGTAAGTCGCTGGGAAAACAGCGAGGAAAGCACGTCATCAGGTATTGTAACATCCAGGAAGCGGAAATTTCTCTGCATTGTTTTTACAGGCATTAAGGCCACTTTGACTCTTTTCGTTTTTCCCCGTTCACCATAGTCGTAAACAGCGACCCGCAGCTTGACCTGGTAAGTATCTTCGTCAATTTGCTCCTCTTCGAGAACTTCGTAGGTTTTTACAGGGCCGCCGATTTCGGTTGTATAGACTGTACCTCTTGTGGCTACATCAACAGAATCGAACTCGATCCTTTTGCCGCCGGGCTCTTCGGTACCTATTCCGGCACCTGCACCTCTGAAGATAAATTCGTAGTCACCGGAATCAACCTTAACACCTCTTACCTGCCCGACCGCCTTATACAGAGCGTTCTTGATGGCTTCGTCTCTATTATGGCCTTGACCGATGACTTCTCGAACGACAATGTTGTTTGGTTCGGTTTTCAAAAGGCCGCTGCCGGCAGGTTTAGTCTCTGCTGCCGGCGGATTATCGGCGCTTGCTACAACAGTAAATAGCAGGCAGAGCGTAAATATGCTCATTATTTTTTTCATCTTTTCACCCTTTGAAAGGCTTAACTGTCAAATTTTGTTACCAGCCAACGGATTTGTTACTACCTCTTTTGCCGACAACAACTTCATTCTGCCAGTATCTGAGTCCGCTTTTGACGTCGTTCAGCTCCAGTTGGAAGTAGTACTCAACCTGCTGGCGGTTGCGGTCGTAACGGATATTCCTTTGAAAGATTTTGCCGTGTAGGGTTAGTTCCGGTGCGATTAGAGTTTTCCTTTCCGGCACAGTGCTTGAGTCAAACTCTTCAGAATCTCTGAGCTCTCGTGTCTCATAAATGAGCTTGTCGGAGCCGGGACCGACGGCGGATGTCATAACCGCCTGTCTGCTGTTCAATATCTCTGTCTCGATTTTTACCATAAGCTGGTCGGTGTCGATTCTCTGCATTGTATCGTTTGTGATTCGACTGGTAGCCACCACATATCTGCTGCCGTCTTCTTTCTTGAGGGCATTTGAAGCAAGTAACGACTGGACAAGCTTACTTGCGGCTATATCAAAGTCCCTGTAGTCCAATGCCATAACCGGCTTTCCATCATCGTGCATAACATCAATGTTCGTGGTTTCTTTTGCACAACCAGCGACTGCTGCTAAAATAGCAATTATAATTTTGAAATGTAATCTTATTCCACTCATAACTTACTCCCACTTTCTCGTATCCATTCTGAAATTTACAGCTTCCGGCTGTGGCGCGACAACCTTAAAGCTAAAAGGTGACTTTCCCATCGCCGACATCGGCAGCCATACGCTTGTTTTTGTTTCAATAAGAAATCCGCTTGCATCGAGCCATTCGACTCTGTATCTAAAACGTTTGGTTCTATACGACTTGTTAAATCCTTCGATTTGAAGCTCCATCAGTCCCGCTTCGTTTCTTCCGGTAATGGCTTTGGTGACGTTAATTCCCTCGCCGATCAGGTCGCTGAATGCATGGGCAACAGGGCGAATGACGATACTGCTGCCGAGCGAGTCACTTCCAACTCCCTCTCTTACGTGGATTCTTGAGTCACGGGTTTCATTACAGCCGAAGTAGAGAAACGTTAGTGTGATCAATATTAATATTAATACTAACCTTTTCATAGTACTTCTCCCTCAAAATTTATAGCAACAGTTTAATATGTTATAAGGTCGCAAACTTGCTTTGCGTTCTTAAATGGTATTCTAATGTACACAAGCGCATTTTTGCAAGCAGGAATTTTTATTTCGAACGGTTTCCCGCCGGAGGGCTCGATGGTTATTAACCTATCAGGGGGGATAGGCAGCCTGGCAACCTGGAAATCCTTTGGCAAGGTGGTCCAAATTCTAACGTCAGCGGCGTTTGTAACGAGCGAATAAGCGGCGGTAAAAACAGAGGCAATGGCAAATGAGGAACTTTTGTCCGCTTCCTCGAAGGCATATTGGGCTACCGCTTTGGCGGTGGCGGATATAATGGCTCTGGTCAAAATACCTTGAAAATCTTTGTTAAATTCCGTTTGAACAACCCTGTCTATATCCGCAACAGGCTGTGTCTTGTAATTTTGGTCGGCTGCTATGATTGACAAGTAAGGATAAGCCTGCTCTCTAAATTTGAGCTGTGGCAGGGCGATCCCGACATATTTAACCTTATTTGTGACGACAAACAGAGGTAAATCGATTCTGAACTCTTCTTTAACAGGCCCCAGCCCGTTTTCAAATATCACCCATACAGTGTCCTTCAACTCCTTCTGGCCATCGAGAATCTGCTCGGTGACAGCCATATCTTCGGCTATATACTCATTGTCACTAACCATTCCGTAAGATTCCTTCAGAAGGGGAGCGGCTTTTGAGTAGTCACCGATGAGGTTAAAAAAAACTCCGGCGATGTAGGTCGTGAAGGGATTGACGAAGTCGGGGTATGCCTTATACTCGTACAAGCTTGGATATCTATCAGCTATTAACTTTTTAATTTCAGGATTCTCTGCATTTTCATTAACATGCGAATCCTCTTTTTCCTGTGCCTTTTCTAATTCCTTTTTCTGTTTTTCTATTTCCTGGGTGAATTTTTCCTTCGCCCGTCTTTGCCTGTCGAGGGCCCTGTTGAACTCCACTCGTGCCAGTTCGTTTTCACCGAGTGCCATAAAGTTCAAAGCTTTGTAGGTATTAACCATTATACCATCGTATTCTTCGCCCACGTAAGGGATGATATTATCGCTCACAGCAATTGCAGCTATAGAGTCGGCGGCTTCATTTTGATAATCGAAGAATTTCAACATTTCTTCTGATTTGTCAAAATAATCGTTGCTTTGTTGGTAGTTCTGCTTAATCCTCTCAAGGCAGCCGAGCTGCATGGACCACAGGAGATTTTCTTCCTTTGGTTTATCGCTGTTGCCGATTTTTGATTTGGCAAATTGGGTGGATTTTTCGAAGTCGCAGGCCCCCATGTAGTCCGTTCTAAAAGAGTTGTTGAACTTCATAAGGTTGCTTTTAGGTGCGTTACACCCGAAGATAAAGACGGCCGGTAGTAACAATAGACGAACAATACGGCTAAAGGAACTTTTACCCATCATACACCACACTTACAAGCTATTTTTAGCGTTCGTTTTAACCAGTTCATTATTTCTTTCACAATAGCAGCTGTTTTGAGAAATTACTGAGATTATAAGCAAGGTTCAGCATCACCAGTAGATAGAATTGTTATTACAGCAAATATATGTGTTTCTGGTAACATACACTTCCCGTTGCGCAGATTGAATAGTAGAAGAATACACCGTTTAGTGTTTAACCGGCATGCGATGAAATGTCAACAATTTTCCATCTTTTTCAGGATTGCTCATAACCAGGGCTCAATCCTGTAACTGTTTGTGGCGCTGTCTTTAATAAACCAAACAGGGCAATGGTAGGCGAGCAAAATAATGAAAGGCTAAGGATATTTTAATTCCTTAGCCTTTCTATATATTATCCATCCGCCCATCCGCCGGGGGACGGAAGGCCGCTATATCGGATTATAGTTAAGGTCAGTGTAGTCGGATTGTTTCTCTGGTCGATTTGGCCAATTCAATACGTCAAACACAAACTCACTGGCCTGGCGTATCATCACGCCCGGCATACAAGGACACATCTCAAATGACCCAATCACATCATAGTCGTATTTATTTAAGCCTTCTAACAGGTAGTCCCAGTTTTCTCGTGGAATACCGCCATTCAGTCCCGGCGGTTCGTGGTCGTCTATTTGGCCGTAGTTATCGGTCAGGTGCAGATGAGCAACCCTTGGGGCCAGTTCATCCACAAACTGCCTGAAGGTAAACTGCGGGTCCAGATTGGCATAGCCGGTGTCAAGGCAGTAATAAATGGATTCAAATTTTTCCCCAATCTCCTTGAGTAATGATAGTGGGCCTGTTTCTATAGACAATTTGACGTTATTATCCTCTGCCAGTTTAATAACCTCGGATGCAAACTCGCAGCCGTTAAACTTTTGGTTGGGATTAATGCCGAGGCTCTGCAGTTCGGTCACGATATTGGCCTTGAGCAGCTTGGCACACTCGATCTGCTCGGCCCACTGCTGTAATGTTGGCTGGTCATTGCGGGAGCGCATCGACACAGCCATACCGGTGGTGGCAGCCGTAAGTCGAGACCAGTTTCTTTTCTCATAACGGCATTCATTTTGGCCTTTTATCGTTGGCCATAATTCTACACCGAATCCGAGCGATTTCAGGAACTGGCATTCCTGCTCGAAGGACAGCGGATGCTCACGCCACCAAAATACCATCGTGGAGATAACGTAATTTATACGCATAATATCATCACTACATTGGACCCATAACAGGCTTATCCCACAAAAATAATATCGAGTAAAAACGAAGGCATGTTCAAAGATTCCTGAAAATTGTCTCAAATTTTAGCCGGCAAATCCGCAGCATCGTATACAGAAAGTAGGATATTTTTGTATAATGCTGCTCGACTGGTTAAATGGTTACTGGTTATTGGTAACTGGTTGTTGGTAATTACGCTGTAGATATTTAACCAATTACCAGCTCAGGGCAGAAAGAAGTGTCAATGAAGGTCAACCCCGTTAGAAATTCAAGAGCACAAAGTATACGAGAAAAAGGAGAAATTTCTAACGGGGTCAAAGTCCACATAATGTTTGTGCTATTGATATGCTGCGTCAAATATTCTGCCGTTGCACAGAAAATGATGG
>CAZQKO010000015.1:23560-25258 GCA_964593945.1 uncultured Pirellulales bacterium
TTTGTGCTATTGATATGCTGCGTCAAATATTCTGCCGTTGCACAGAAAATGATGGAGGGAGTTCTTGTCTATCGTGGAACAAGTGATGCATCAGCCGCAGTAGCTTTAAGCGACAATATGTTCATTGTAGCTGACGATGAGAACAATATTCTGAGAGTTTATAGAACTTCTGTGCCTGGTCTGCCGGTTTTTTCTTACGACCTGACTAAATTTTTACATATCGAGCCGGAGCATCCCGAAGCGGATATCGAAGGTGCAACATCGGTTGGAGACCGCATTTACTGGATTACTTCACATGGCCGAAACAAAGATGGCCAGCTTCGCCCAAATCGGTATCGCTTTTTTGCCACTACTGTGAAGGTTGAGGATGACAACATAATCATCCGTCCTATCGGTGTTCCCTGTAAGAACCTTGTCCATAGTATGCTTAAAGCTAAAACTATGCGGCATTTGGAGTTAGATAAAGCCACTCGATTCGGGGCAGAAAAACTTTCAAAAAAGGAACGTGAAAAGCTTGCACCCAAAGAACAAGGCCTCAACATCGAGGGACTGTGTGCGTCTGCAGATGGTAAGACGCTTTACATAGGCTTTAGAAATCCACAACTACACGATAAAAAAGGTCGTGTTGCAAAAGCTCTTGTGGTGCCGTTGAAAAATCCCGATGCCGTGATCGAAAGCTCGGCAGCGCCGATTTTCGGCGAACCGATGTTATGGGACTTAGGCGGCCTGCCCGCCGTACCATCTGCCGTAAGGCATCCCCTAGCGGACTCCGATAGCGCTATCACTGACTATAGACACTCTGGGCAGGCGGGTCTCGGCATAAGGAGCATGGAATACTCCCATTTTCACAAGGTTTATTTTATAATAGCCGGACCGCATGACGAGAGTTCCAAGTCTGCCTTATATCGCTGGTCGGGAAAAGATGATGAGCCGCCTAAATTTGTGCGGGATCTGCATTTATTGCAGAAAGATTTAACCCCTGAGGCTTTGGTGCCCTTTAAGAACTCAGACAAACTTTTATTACTGAGTGATGATGGAAGTCTGCGCATCAAGGTTAATGATGCCTCGGAGTGTATGGATGGCAAACTTAATGATGATGGGACTTGTCCGAATAAATTTCTTGTTGATCCCAATAGAAAAACTTTCAGAGCAATTTGGCTGAAGCCATAAAATAGTAGGAAAGACCGGCACCACAGGCCCGTCCTGAGTCCGTCGATTCGGCGCGCCAGATTCGGCTTGATAATGATAAGCCCTTTCTGCGGCAGTTGAGCTCCGGCGCCGACCAAATCAAGGGCCTCAGTTATGCTGGTTTTGTAATCAACGAAATTTACCTTTGCGACTCTACTCATAAATCCCCATACGAAAACGCTGGATTTTACGACAAAATAATTGGTTTAGGGGGTTGACCCCGTTAGAGCCTCCAATTATTGTTAAAATATGTATTTCTATTGAGCACAAGAAGAATGAGCAGCTTGTTTACAAGTACATAATGAGAAATAGTTTCTAACGGGGTTGACCCCATTGGAGCCTACTATTATTGTTAAAATTCATATTGTTAATGAGCATAAACAGAACAGCCAGCCAGCTTACCAGTAGATAATGAAAAAATCTCTCTAACGGGGTTGACCTCGTTAGAACCTATCATTATTGTCGAAAATTTGTATTTCAACAGAGCACAATAAGAACCAACAGTTAAGC
>CAZQKO010000016.1:0-24956 GCA_964593945.1 uncultured Pirellulales bacterium
AAATGGCAGGGTGGTTTCACAGACAAAATGGGTGAATGTGGGGCTGTTGAAAAAGTCCCAAAGCAACATTTGAGATTGCCGCGCGATTCTTCGAATCGCTCGCAATGACCTGAAAACGCACTTTGTGTCATTGCGAGGAGCTTGCCCCTTAGGGGCGTAGCGACGAAGCAATCTCACCTTTTTCAACAGCCCCAATGGCCAGAAGAGACGGAAGACAGACGAGGCTTGCACGCCATAGGCGGGGACGACAGACGCAATACGCGCGACGCACGACGAGAAAAATACCAACTATTGGGTATGGAATAATAAACACATTCCGTTAAATTTCAGTCGATAAATGATATGTTGAGGGGAAAATACCTACACAGAATTTGCACTAATTGTCGGATTTTGAGGGTATAATGAATTTATGGTTTGTGAGGATTTATAGTTGGTTTGGCGAAAAATAGGGTGTCGGAATTATTTTCAAATAATGTGGGAGGCATTAATATTAAAGCAGTATAAAGATGAATAAAGCAACGTTACAAACAATAATTGAGGATCGGATTTTTAATCTTGACGGGAATAGCTTTCAGGATCTGTGTCACCGATTATGTATGAAACTTTATCCTGATGATTACACACCTGTAAGGGCAGGTGGTCCAAAAGGTGACACTAAAATGGATGGTTACTGCCCAAAGGTTAAAATTTACTTTGCAGCTCACGCAACAAGGAGAGAAACAACTCGTGCTACCAAGAAGAAAATTAAAAGTGACCTGGAAGGCTGCTTAGAAAAACACAAGGATGTCAAGAAATGGATTTACCTTACAAATGATACGCTGCTGGGTGAAATTGAAAAGTTTGTAGAGGAGCTAAGAACTGAACATCCTAACGTGAGCATTGAAACGTGGGGGCACAAGAAGATTACTGATAAGATCCTAGGATTCAATGAAAGAGACATCGGGGGTATCTTAGAACTGGATCTTGGCGTCACCGTGCACTTGCAAGCAGAAATAGAGAACACTACTAAATTGCTGGAAGAACATGAGCCATTAAAAGCCTTGGTCTTATTTGAACGAATGTGGGAGCAGCACGGAAATGCTATGACAGGCCATCAGAAATATAGGACTAGGGCAAATATAGGACATGCATATGTCGCACTTAATCAATATGAAAAGGCAGCTCATTGCTTTTTAGAGGCAAAACAATATGACCCAGAAAATGAGAAAGCTCGAGCAAGAGAAGCTCTAGCATATCTGTTATTAGGCAATCCAAGGAAAGCACATAAATTGGCAAAAACCCTACTAAAAGGCTTTCTAGAGGAAAAATTAGGCAGAGCAGTCTATGTGCGAAGTGCTCCTAAAGAACTTAAATTTGACGAAGTTGAAAAGATGGTGCCGGAACATCAACGAGAGGATTCTGAAATAGCAATGGCGATAGGTGAAGCTGCGATGTATCGAGGTCGTTTTGACATCGCAGAAATATACATTGGTAAAGCTCTTAAAAAAGAACCAAATCAGCCCCAGATAAAAGAAGTCTTAGGAGATCTATTGCTACAACGGGCCAGGATATCAGAACAAGCAGTTAATGACAGAGGACCGACCAAAGAAGAAAGAGGATATCTCGAAAAATCTAAAGAACTATTCACAGAAGCGCTGAAGGACTACAAAAAGCAGAATCTTACTGCGAGTATGGTTAGAACGATTCTAAAGAGATCGACTGTCTATATGGGACTGAATAATCATAGGGCGATGGAGGAAGACGTTTTATTTGCTTACAAACTTGATCCCTCAGATCCCGAAGTGGTATTCCGATATGCGGGCATGAAGGTTAAAGAGAAAGATTTGGATGGCGCAATCTGCCTGCTGGAGACATTGATTGGCAAGGGACTTAGGTGTACTGTAGAGCTGTTCTTAAGCCAATGCCTTGATAGAAGGAATTTGGAAGGAGACAAGAAACGAGCCATTGGATTATTGCAGAGTCGGATAGGTGCCTTAGGCCAAGATGAACCTGAGGCGCGGGCAGAATATTTAGCAACATTGGTTGACATTGAAAGGCAAATAGATGGGGTTGAGATAGCACTAAAGACTCTGGAAGAATTGCCGGAGGATATAGTAAGTGTTGAGTTCGTAACGGTTCTGCGGGGCGAAGCTTACAGATTTAATGGGGACAAACCTCGATCCGTAGTCGAAGCCAAGGAAGTACTTGCTAAGATCAAACCTGAAACTTCGGTACAAGATAAGAGAAGAATAGCGACCTTTTTACAAGCTGTGGGCATGTACAAGGAGGCGTTAGAGATATGGAAGTCCATTGTACAACCGGAATATATTGGTAGAGATACATACCGCCTAATGGAGTGTGCGCACCAGTGTGAAGATGTAGCTTTCATTACTGATTTTGCTGAAAAGTTGCGGTCAGCTGGATTATGGGAAAGAAAACTATTTGAATTGGAATTGAATTACCGTGAAAAATATAATGACGATAAAGGGGCAAGAAAAGTCATGGAGGAATTTTTGGCAAATCCCCCCGATCAATCATATACATCATACGTACGTTTAAGGTTATCTTTGCTCGGAATCCGAACAGAAAAAAAGGACTTAATAGAAAAAGATTCAACGAAACTACCTCATGTTACGGAAGTTAATGCGCAAATTGGTAGGTGGGTAGCATTTGTTCTCCGACATGGACCAGAACCAATCAAAGGGGTGGAGTATGCATATGAACTGATAAGATTAAACTGGAACCAAAGTGATGCACATATCGCAATGATGGAATCTATTTTCGCGCCAGTAGGACCAGCAGTAGATATAAAACATCCTGAAGAAATAATAGCACTTGGAGTAGCAGTTCAATACCAAGAAGATGACACTCGCGAGTTACGCTGGCACATAATAGAAAACTCAGTCGTAGGTAAGCCGGAATCTAGTCGGAATGAATTCCCAATAGACCATCCCATCTCTAAAGAAATGCTTGGGGAAAAAAGGGGCGATCGTTTCTACTTGGTAAAGGACGGGATTCAAGAGCGAACCGCAACGATAAAGAATGTGTTTAGCAAATATGTCTATCGATTCAACGATTGCTTAGAAGAGTTCGAAAACCGGTTTCCGGGGACACATGCAATAAAGAGAATGATTATAAAAGAAGAAGGCGGGAGACCAGACCTTTCGCCGTTGCATCGGCTTGTTGATAAAGATGCAGAATTTGTACAGAAAATTGAAGAGATATATAATGAGCATCTTATTCCGATATACACTGTGGCTAATTTGAAGGGTAGGCGTATTGTTGAAGCGATACAACATATAATATCCACTCCGAATATACGATTTAAATGCTGCACTGGAACCGATGAGGAAATGGAAATAGCAAAGCGTGCATTACAAGAATCAGAAAATATAGTTATCGATGCAACAGCTTTGGGCACAATATTTCTAATGAAAGCTTACGAAACTCTACTCAAAATTCCACGGCGATTGATTGTCTCACAAGGCACTATCGATGATTTTCGCCAGTTCCTAAGAACCTATGATAACCCTAAGAGTTTAGGAGGTACATATAGTAAGGACGGGTTGATTCCTTGGTCTCCTGAAAACATAGAAAAGATACGAAAAAGCTTACAAGAATTAATTGATTTGATAGAAAAACACTGCATAGTTGAATCAGGTCTTATTATTGGAGGGTTAGAAGTCTCACGTCGTAGTCAATTAGTGCAAATATTTGGGCAATTGGGCGTAGAATCAATAATGTTGGCAACCAAAGCCGGACATTCTCTTTGGACAGATGACCTCGCTACTGCCGAAGTGTCTCGAATGGAGTTCGGGTGTCAAAGAGTATGGACACAACAGATAGTTAAATATTTTTGCGCTGAAGGCAAGCTTGATCCAGGTTATGAGGCCGAAATAAATGTGAATCTCATGCACATGAGATACTACTACACAAGGCCCGATGTAAGATCTTTTTTGAAAGCGGTCGAAAAAACTAATGGCGATGTTGACAAAGGCCCGCTGTCGCAGTTTCTCGACTGGTTTGGAGACCCAAATGCCAAGATTGAAGGAATAGATTATATTGGTGTCATGTTTCTTAAGAGTCTTTGGCAAGGTGGTCACTTAGAAAATGTCAGCCAAACAATAACTATAAGAATATTGGAACGGCTTTCTAAGAGGCCGCAAGGAATGAATGTCATACATTCTTGGTTAAGAAACATATATAATATTTTCTGGATAGATGTGGCCAATGCGGACAAGGTGAAAAATGTGATAGAAGGTTGGCTGAAAAGTGGAGGAAGAAGACGAATTATAATACCATGAAGTTATATAAAAAGGTTATTGAGCGAAAGGCAGAGAAAAGGCCAATCGCACCCGCCATTCTACAGTTGGTTACTTCTGGGCACACTTAATTTTTAATTGGTACAAATCACTTTTAACGTTCACATATAATACGTAAAGCGCGTACGCGCTTTACGTATGAAGAGTGTATAAACGATCTGTGGAAAGAAAAACTTGTCCACCGAAGGCGGATTCGTTGGCCAGCCTCCGCATCCCTCGATGCGGGCGAACAAAAGACAATTTTGAATAAATATGGGGATTTTGCTTGTTTTTTAGCCGTTTTTGGGTATAATATGCATCGTATTGCGTATATAGTATACGCCTCCAGCGTACAAGTATCGTATAGCATATCATAGTTCAAACAGAAGACGGAGGACAGAAGACAGATGACGGATATCAAAGTTCACCCCATGAGATGGTGGCTGTGCCTATCTCACGGGGTAAATCAGAGCAAAATCCACACCCAAATTGTTCTACAATTACGCCTATGGCGTACAAGTGTCGAGAATGTTCTACAAATCGGCCTATTATTATGCAAAACAAAGCCAATTTACGAAAAAGTCAAATGGATGTAAAGTTAAATATGTCAAGTGATTATGAGGAAAAAATTGAACTGGACATTTGGTGAAAACAAACCCAATCAAAGCCAATTTCAGGTGCGTGGAATTAGCCTTGCTTTTTTTGACTGTATTTGGTATGATTTTAAAACTTGGAGGTTTACCCGTCGGAGGTGGGCTTGGAACTGCAGCGAGTCGAAAATTTTCAAATTCCTGTGTACCTGTGGCAGTCCTAGGAACTCCTTAAAGGAGAGCTAAAGGAGATTCTATGAGAGTCCTATTTATTTGTTTCTTGTCGTTCTTGTTCATTTCCATAGCTTCAGCAGCGGAAACGCTGGATATCTACGTTATCGACACCTGTGGAGGTAAGGCAATAATTCTGCTGACGCCCGCTGGCGAAACGATGCTCATTGACGCCCGCTATCCAAGACAAGACGGCCGAGATACAAACCGGATCGTCGAGACTGCCCAAGCTCTTGGAATCGAACAGTTCGATTACATCGTGGCTACCCACTACGATGCCGACCACGCCGGCAATATCCCACAAGTGGACGCGAAAATCCCAGGACGAATCTTCGTGGATCATGGTGAGGTCTTGCCTACCGCAAACGAAAGGGATAAAAAGAGATATTACGAGCCTTATCTAAAAGCTATCGGCGACCGGAAACGCATGTCGGTCAAGCCCGGCGACGTGATTCCGATGAAAGAACTGAAGGTAACGGTAGTTGCCTCAGGCGGTGACGTGCTCTCCGAACCTCTGCAGGGAGCCGGCCTACCCAATGAATTCTGTGACACAGCCACAAAGCCGGACTACCAGGATGTCTACGACAACGCAGCATCCGTCGGATTACTGTTTGAGTTCGGCGGATTCTGCATGTTGGACCTGGCGGACCTGCTCAATACCATCGAGTATAAGCTCATGTGTCCAAATAATCCGATTGGAACGGTAGACCTGTTCATGGTGAGCCATCACGGCTTTAAGGTGTCAAACTCCAAATTTTTAGTTCATGCCCTGCGACCGAAAGTAGCCATAATTAACAATGGAGCCCGCAAAGGCGGCGAGCCGGAGGTGCTGGACATCCTCAAAAGCTCACCCGGCCTGCGGGACATCTGGCAGCTGCATTACTCAATCGCCAGCAAAGACAAAAACGCACCCGAGGAATTCATTGCCAATTTGGAGGAAAAGTGCGAAGGCAAACTAATAAAGGTGTCCGCGAAGCGTGACGGCACCTTTACTGTAACGAATAGCAGAAATAATTACTCAAAAACGTACAAACCGAAGATACATTACGAGCCGATTGAGTTGGATTTTGATATTCCCGTTTCGGTGGGCAAGAGCGAACCTAACGACTGAGAAATCCGATTATGCGCGGCCCAAGAATAAGCACGGCAATCACAACAGAGCCTATAGCTGAAATTAGCACCGCACCAGCCGCGACGTCTTTTGCTCTTCCAACTACCGGATGAAATTCATCGGATGCCACGTCAGCTAAAAATTCCAATGCCGTGTTCAACGCTTCTGCCATCCAAACGGACATGATTGCTATGACTAACCAGCACCATTCTGCCTTTGTAGTGTGCAATACGGCCCCAAAAATAAGGACGAGAACAGACGCCGTGGCGTGGATCCAGGCGTTGTGCTGCGATTTAAGCATTAAACCAACGCCATAGAATGCGTTTCTAAAGCTTCGTATTCGGCCTGTAAACGAGAATTTTTGATCCATATTCTTCCAACCACCGGATGTTTAAGACATATTTCGGCTCTTTTGCTTTCTTTTAAGGCGATAGAATAACTCATCCGCTAAATATTATATCGGAATAAATTGTGTCCGGATTTAACGAAAAACCCTGTGGCAAGCCACAGAGAATTATCAAGTTAAAGATTTGCAGGAAAAAAGGATTTTAATGACTCAATGCTCTGTTGAAAAGTCCATTTGTCATTTCGACCGAAGTGAGCGTAGCGAACGGAGTGGAGAAATCTGCTAAAGCAAATATCATACCAATTGTATTAAATTACTGCGCTTCGTGTGTTTGGAACAGATGGGTGGCAGCCTCAAGCGCAGCTTGGGGATGGTTTGTTGGTCGTTATGCAAAGCGCAACATTTAATCACAATTGGTATCACTTCAATTTCTTCTCCAGAGCCTCT
Source organism: uncultured Pirellulales bacterium (assembly GCA_964593945.1). Classification (GTDB taxonomy): domain Bacteria; phylum Planctomycetota; class Phycisphaerae; order Sedimentisphaerales; family Anaerobacaceae; genus CAZRMQ01. Next base: position 7,006 of record CAZQKO010000016.1, read on the forward strand.
GCAATCTGGTACGCCACGTAGTATCCGTTTTCAATCCGCTCGTTATCCGTCATCCCCCGTTTGAGCATCTCGTATCCTGCAATCCCGTCGTAGAAATTCGGATTCTTCGATTTGTATAAGTCATCAAACGTTGATACATCCTTCGCGTATTCTTTGGCCTTTTCTATATGGTCACTGACCGAAAGGCCAAGCAGCCTTGCTTGACCCATCTCGGACAGAACCTGCCCGCAGAATAAATGAATATCCGCCAATTGCAGACGATACCCCGCGCGTTCGGCAATCTGATGCGCTTCTTTTACCGTATCTTCAATTTGTTTTAGCTTGCCTTTATCACGGCCACTAGCCGGGGTTTTCACCCACTCTAACCTCGCGCAGCCTAAGAGGATATTCGCCTCATGGTCTACCATATTTATGGCCCGGCACCGTCGAAGCGCCTCCGTCAAGCACCGCTCGGCTGCCTCTAACTCATTGCCCTCTTTTACAACAAGCTTATCCTTTCGTTCCCGAAAATATTCATCATAGAAACGAATCTCTAATTCCTTCTTAATATCAGCTTTAACTTTCGCGCACTGAATGAGCGTCTCCCCCAATAGCCAGTATGCCAGAACGAAATCCCTTGGAACCGGAAATATGCTCTTCACCGTCCTCTCCGCAAATTCCAGTACCTTTTGAGCTTCCTGCATCGCCTCAAGGCTCAGTTTGCACGCCTTTTGCTTGCTTCCTGCTGCCTCCACCAGCCACCCTTGAAGCAACGCCCAAAGTGAACGGTATGCAGAGTCCAAGCTCAGGCCCTGATAATCGTCTGTGCTCCTACAGTACTCTGTCGATTTTGCCGACTCATCTTCGGCCTCGGCCCGCCCCTGGTATGACAGAACCCGCCCCAATTCCTGATGGCCAATGGCCTCCTGAAACTCATCTTTAATTTCGTGACAAATCGTGACTTCCTTCCTCAGATGTACACCCGCCGCCGAAACTCGCCCAAGCACCAAGTGTAATTGAGCCGCATTTGCCATTGGGATAGCTACATTTCTCCAATCTTTGTTTTTTTCGGTAATTGAAATATCTTGAAATAGTAGCGGCACGGCTTTGGTTGGCTCACCCGAAAGTGAATACGAACTTGCCAGCGCATTCAGCGTCCAGGCCTGGTCCGCCTCACTCTTCAACCTCGGTGGCTTCTTTTCCCCATTAGGAAATAACTCCCTCAGAAGCTCAATCCGCAAATCGTACGCGGCCAACTGATAGTAACTTGGCTTATCAATTCTGTCGTGAAATATACGTCTTGCCTCATCGAACTTCCCGGCACTTGCCAAGTGATGGTAAAGCTCAATCACGGGATTGAGGTCTTCGAGCTTTACAACCTTTTCTACAGGCGGTATCTTTTGGAAATATTCCGCCGCTCTCTCATGGACCTTATCTTTGGCGGTTAAGCTGTCGTATAGAAATGACCGCATAATCGGATGAAAGTCGAATCGCTTTTCTCTTTCATCGTAAAAGATAAATCCCAACTGCTGTAATCCGCACAAAACCTGCCACAGCTTGTCCTCATCCATTTTGGGAAAGAGCACCCTGGCCGTATCGAAATCGAAGCTGCCGCGAAAGACGGATACCGCCGTCGCCACCTTCTTTTCATCAGCGCTTAGTAATTCAAAGCTCTTATTTAAAATCTTTTGCGGCTCCTTTTGGTCAATCAAATCCAATTTGAATGCATCCGCAATATCTTTTTTTCGCTTCCGCATAATTACGCTACTTAATTGCTTTAGCATCAACGGATGGAAATCGTAGATTTCGCCCACCCGCTCCATCTGGGCCCGCGTCCCAACAATCCCCTCACTTTTTAGAAACCTGACGGCATCGGCCCGCGAAAGGCCGCGTAGCAATTCGTGCTGCACACCCGAAATCTCCTGCAGCGCTGTCGGAAACAGGCGCGTCGTCATTAGTGTTTTAGTTTTGGCGCTGGCAAGGGCCTGCAGGAACCTCGCCGCGTGAGGATGCACGCACTGCCGCTGACGCCTGCCCTGAGCGTCGTCGAAGGACCTGTCCCAGTCATCACCGGCCGCTTTGGCCCCCGCAAAGCCCTTCTCCTGAATATACATGGCCCTCATGCTCGCGTATCCCCGCAGCGCCCGCTCGAACCCATCCATAATAATCAAGAATCTATTGTTCTGCAGAATCGAGTTAAGCGTCGCAATCGCTCCGCTTTGTAATGCCCCGCGTTCGACCTTCAGCTCTTTGGAAGTAACGTAGTGATAGAGATGCTCCAGAAACGTCTCAAAAGGGTCTTCATAAAACGACCACCAGAACAATCCATCTAATTCGGCCTGCCTCTCAAGCACTTCATCGTGCAGCCAGACCCAGCTAAGTGCCGTCTTACCCATTCCCCCGATTGCCTCCAACACCAGCAGCGGCTCTTTGGCATTATATAGCCAGTTGCACAGCATCGCCTGCTCCGCGTCTCTACCCGTGAAATTTGGCGGAAGCGCGTATGAATGCGCTATATAAGGCGTCGGCGCAACCGGTATCAGCTTGCCCCCAAGCTCCAGCTCGGTTATCTCCTTTGCTCCCTTCACCGCGACAAGAATCTCTTGCAGGTGCTCATCCATTTTTCCGTCTAATCGATCCAATTTATATATGACAGCTTTGTTGAATATCGGCTTATAACGCACACATATATCGTAAGTAACCTGCGCCAGTCTCTCCAATTCCTTGCTTGCCTCTGTTTCATTCAAATTGAAGAAGTCCTGCCGCTCTTTAACATCTTTTCTCACTATCACCCACCGCCAGCTCTCCATAAAAACTGCTTGCCACACCTGTCTATCGGGCAGTTCATTCTGAACCAGCTTGACTTGCAGAGAGAAATACTCTGGTCTTTCATTCTTGGCTGTTGAATGATCGACTTCTGGGAAAAGTGCTTTCGGATTGACGTATCGACCTTCAGGCAGAGATTTCGCCCACCGCGCGATTGCCTTATCAATATCCCTTGCAAGTTCCGTACTTGCGACCAGATGCTGTAGCGCGCTATCGCCAAGCTTGCCACACACCCAGCCTATGAAACCCCCTGTTATTGGATCAACCATATCCCACCGCTTGTTCACAACATTCGAAGATTTCCGCTACGAAAAGAGCGCAATTGTATTATATGCGATAAACTTTATCAGAACCACCCTTTTCTCCTCCGACCTATGTAGGGCATGCTTTTCAGCATCACGCGATGCGCAATACGCACGCTCTTCGACTCGGCTCAGACTATATTGGTGGGCTAAAGCCCACCCTACCTGAATTGTTGGTTTGCAGAACACACCCTACCGGCTGATACCATAATCGAATTATTTCTGCCGATCAATTTCAAACTAATACTTAAGAAACAGATACCATAATCTAAAACAGAGCCGTGACCGTCAGGGAGCGGTATATACTCGGCGTAAGATAAAAAAAGTTCAAAAATTTTTAAAAACAGCCTTGACAAAGAATTTTACGCTGCTATACTTGTAATAGTTGCAATAGTACAAGTAACAAGGACAGGTTATGCAGTTACGCATAGATAATGCCTCCGACAGGCCCGTTTATCAGCAGATAATCGACCAGGTCAAGCGGGATATTGCCCTTGGAAGGCTGGCCAAAGAAGACAAGCTGCCTACCGTAAGAGAGCTTGCCAGGCAAATCGCCATAAATCCCAACACCATCGGCAAGGCCTACCGCCAATTAGAGCAGGAAGGCATAATTGTCACCAAGCCCGGCTCCGGCGCCTTCGTGGCCAGTCTCGACAGCAATCTCAACAGGTCTGTCAGGAAAAAACTAATCTCCGAGGAGCTTGAGCGTATCGCCGTCGATGCCTTTCACATGCAAATCGACGGGCAAACGCTGTTAGAGCTTTTCAATAACGCTATCGAAAAATTTAACTTTCCCTCGATAAAAGGATAGTCAGATGGCTGATTTCGTTGTCGAAGTACAAAATCTGGTCAAATACTTTGATGGCCGATGCGTTCTTGACGGCATAAATCTAAAAGTGCCGCGGGGCTGCATATATGGCCTATTGGGACGAAACGCTTCCGGCAAGACAACAATCATTCGGATTCTTTTGGGCCATGAAAGGCCGACCCGCGGACAGACCTTCCTGTTAGGCACTGATTCGGCAAACCTCTCCGCGAAAATCCACGGTCGAATAGGTTACGTAGCCGAAGGCCACAATTTAATTCAGCACTACAGGGTAGGCCGATTAGTAAAGCTCTGCAAAAATCTTTCATTGCGGTGGAACGATAAGTTTTTTAAGTCTCTCATGGAAACGTTCCGTCTGCCGATGGACCGCAGGGTAAGAGACCTTTCAATGGGTATGAGGGCCCAATTAAACCTGTCACTTGCTATGGCGGTAGACCCGGAGCTTCTCATTCTCGACGACCCGACGCTGGGACTTGATACCGTTGCCCGCCGACAGTTCCTTGAGCTTGCAATCGATGTCATACAGAAGCAAGGCCGTACGATTCTTTTCTGCTCGCATATCTTAAGCGACGTCGAACGAATCGCCGACCGGATCGGGATATTTGCAGCGGGCAAATTAGTTGTGGATTGTCCGCTGGAAGAGCTCAAAACAAGAGTTAGGAAACTTCGGGTAATTTTTGCTGAGACAACTCCACAAAACTTATATTTGCCGGAAGTAGTAAATCTACAAAGCCAGGGCCGCGAGATGATAATAACCGTTGTCAATTGGAATCGGCAAAAAGTGGCCATTCTGGAAACATACAAGCCCTCAAGCTGCACGGAGCTGCCGATGACTTTGGAGGATATATTTATAGAATGTACCAAGCCTATTTCCACACCAATACAGGCTGAAAAACAGGAGATATAAGATGTTTACGCTAATAAAAAGGGAGATTGAAGACCATTTTGTATATTTCATCGGAGCTATTATTCTCTCGGCGGCCCTCATCGCCTTATTGACTTCGGCTATGTACTATGACGACCCTGGTGAACGTCCTGTGTTTGTCGGCCTTTCAATTCCGGCACTCGTGCTGCTGATAATCGGCTTTTCAGGTATGGGCGCAAGCCAGATGTACACCGACAGAAGCAGAAAAATCTCCACATTTTTAACCGGCCTGCCGGTAACACGCTGCCAGATACTGACAGCCAGGATTACCACTGGGATTTTAGCCATTCTAATTGTGCTTGTTCCTCTGATAATTACCGGCATAATCTTACGGCGTCTTTTCGCTCCGCCGATACCGTTTTTCCCCGGCCTGATTTTCGATTTGTCTGTAGTTACATTTTTATTGGGTTTTGCCTGCTATTGCCTTGGCTTGCAAAGCGGCTGGACAACCAGCAGGATTACTCCCACGCTGGGCGGTATTATTTTAACCTGTATCTTTGTCCCGATATTTATAGTCAAGGGTTTTAGCACGCAAATCAAAATAATACTCCTTCTTTTTATTATTGCATCTTTAATACGTACCTGGCAAAAGTTTAAGCACACAGCTCTTTAGGAATATAGCTATGAAATCTCTACTAAATCATCCTATAAAAGTCTTAGCTACCGGATTTGTGGTGCTGCTATTGCTGTCACTACCATTATTCTGGGCTCGCTTGTTTTGCGATATAACCCTGGGTGAAATATTACCCCGTGATTCCAAACATATCTGGATAAGACCATCTGGTTTGGTCCCGCCCGAGCTTGAGAACGACCCCAATGTGGTTCAGCACTCCTATATTTCCGCAAGTATGGTTCCTGGAGAACCGGCTTTCAATTTTCTTGGATTTTTCGATTATTTTTCAGCCAGGATGCCGGAAGGACGCTACTCAAATATATATCAATATGATAAAGATAATGAAGAATGGGCATATTTTGACGAAAATACTGGCCAAATCGTCTGTTTCTATACTGATTGGCAAAAACTGCCCGACGGAACTTCACGAATAAAGAAAGTGCAACGATATGCCGGCCCGGAGGGAGTTTCAGACACACCTGATAAAACGCTTGGCCGATTCATCTATCCAATTGTGGAAACCAGATGGTGGCACTCGCTCATCTTATATGACAAGGAGCCGCGCCGCTTTTTCCAAATCAATTTTAGGGAAAGAACTGTAACCAAAGGTCCTGAGTTTGCAAAAGACGACCCCCACAATCCCATCCAGATAGGCTATATTGTTAAGAATCCGCTTAATGTAAATATATATTGGGAACCACCCAAAATTAAAATCTCTGAGGAAGATAAAGAGAAAAGATACTATGGAGGTGGAGGTACCAAGCCGATCATAGATTTTGTTTATAACACATACCAGTACCTTCTTATTCTTGACGCATCCGGTCGAATCGATCTGCTTTATGGAAAAACTCTTAAATTTGTTGGAATCGCAGGCTACCTGCCCATCCCAGAGTCTCTCTTTCCATCTAAGAGAATCATAACAACTAAAGATTTGTTGGCCTACCAGGTTTTGCCTTTAAACTTGAGTCCTTTTAGACCAGAAAGTAATTACAGAGGAATACTTGCAGCCAGCGTTAACCGCGAGGGAACAGGTATGGCTGTGGCAGCATTCAATAAAGAGGGGAAATTAATTACAAGCAGTTATACCAAAGCAGCAAACATAGAACGTCGTCGAAATGTACCTTCGAGCAAAGCAGTATTCTTTGAGGTTCCCTGGGCACCTACATTGACTATTGCAAAGTATCTGCTGGAAAACCTTCATCCGCCGATTCTGTCTGTTGCCTCTTATGTTATGACGGATAGCATTGAAGCCACCGCCGGCTACAGAGCGTTATTTATCCTGCCCAATTCATTTATCGCGATGAAGGGACGAGACATCAGAAGTAATACGACAGAGAGGTTTTTCACTGCCCTGCTGCTAATATTACCTTCGATAATATTGTCAATACTTCTCGCCTGGCGGGTAAGTGTAAATGCTACGGTTGTTGGGCTGTCAGAGAATGTAAGAATTTTCTGGATTCTTACATCTATTTGCTTTGGCCTGGCCGCCTATATTACATACAGACTGACCCGGCCTGAGATAACTTTGGTGACCTGCGCCAATTGCGGCAGACTGCGTCGCCCGGATATGGAAAAGTGTCATCGCTGCGGCAGTAAATGGTACGTGCCGGAACTTATATCACCAACCTGGCGAGTTCTCGACAGAGAAGAACAAGCTCCTGATAGTTCGCCGGCGCCGGAAGCGGAGCCTGCGGCAGAATAAAAGCAAATTTCGAGCACAATTTCTTGTTACTTTTGACAAGCCAACGGCCTTTATATGAACGAGGGCCAAATAAATGAGCAGGGACAACGAATACATCCAGAAGTTACTTTCTGAGGCTCGCTCGGGCAGTCAAAACAGCATGGGACGTCTGGCTGTCATCGCATGGGAGCGGCTGTATCCGTTTGTCTTCCGCACAACTTTTAATCATGACGTTACCGAGGACATCCTGCAGGAAACATTACTGACCGTTGTCCGGCAAATCACTTCGTTACGAGAAAGCCGAAGATTCTGGCCTTGGGTATATCGCATCGCCTGGAGCAAGATCCAGGATGCCCTCAGACGACGTCGGCGCTTATCCTCCACCAAGACTTTACTCTCTCGGAATCGGTATCATGGAAGCGAAACAAAAGCAGGTAGTGACAACCTCCTGGACGCGAAGATTCGCGAGGAGACACTCCAGCAGGTCTCGGCAGCACTCGAACAGCTCAGCCATCAGCATAGAGATGTCCTTCACTTTCGCTACTACGAGCAGCTGCCCTACGCCCAGATCGCATCTCTTACACAGACAACTCCAGAAAAGGTTCGCGTCCGCTTCTACCGCGCCAGAAAAATACTCAAAGCTCACCTGCCCGCCTGTTGTATATAAGGAAATGAGTGTTCACTAAGACCAAAATTTACGCAAGTATTTGATGCTTTCGCTCGCTATAGTCTCAGGATCGGGATCATACTTAAAAACTTCCACCGAAAGCCATTTGTCCCAGCCGATTGATTTGACAGCCTTTGCGATGGGACCATAGTCCACATCGCCCATTCCCGGGCCGTAAAGATTGGGATCGTTTACATGAAAATGTCCGATGTCCTCAGCTCGAACCGAACGGATAATATCCGGCACCGGCCTCGCCTCCGAACACATTGCCTTGACATCGAGATGAACCTTAAAGCTGGGATGGTTGATTTCTTGAACCATCTGCAGACCTTCCGAGACAGTATTAATAAAATCGGTCTCGGCAGGTGACAGCGGCTCAATACATATTGTCACACCCAGCTCAGCAGCCTTGTCGAGGACGCTGCAAAATAATTCCACCGCTCTTTTCCAGGCGCTTTCTTTGGTTTGTCCCTCCACGATGTTTCGCTGCTTTGGAGAGCCGACCACGAGCACCTTGCCGCCCAAATCCGCGCATAAATCCAGCAGGATACGCAGGTAATCTTTGGTTTTTCGCCACACAGCGTCATCAGGCGTGGTTATATGCAATCCCGTAGGCCCAACAAACAGCCAGTGTAAGCCGACAGTTTCCAGGCCGTGGTCTTCTATTGTACGTCGGACTTCTTTTCTCTGCTCAGTGGTAACGTCACTCGCTGATTGAGCCAGCGTAAAGGGAGCTATCTCGATGCCATGATAACCCAATCGGCCGGCTATCGAGCAAATCCCGGTGACCGGCCGATTCCCAAACATTTCATTACACAACGCAAATTTCATACGTTCGGCAAGCTCAGTACAGGTCAGACTTCATCCGGAACCACAAACGGCTCACGGTAATTACGCTTGATAAATATGTTCGCCAATTCGCTGTGCTCACCGACGAATTCTTCTTTCTCGGTGTCCATTGTCAGCATCGGCCCCATCGTGATAGGCTCTTTTTCCAGGTCCACCTCGTTGACCTTAAGATGCTCGACCATTCTCTCGAACGAGTCCATCAGGTACTCATTATCGATGCTGTTCCTGATCTCACTTACCGACATCTTCTTACCCAGCCTGTAGGAGATGTTGCCCATGTGGCTTAAGGCACTGGAGAGGTGGCCCTTCTCGATGTCCGCGTTGAGGTCGCTGACCTTTCTGCTGCGGACGGCGTCGATGAAATTCTGATAGTGGCCCCCGCCACCGCCACCGCCGATCTGCTTGTCAGTCCGCTTGTTGTCGTTATCCCAGACCCAGCCGCCGCCGTCGCCCGCGGCCCAATAGCCGTTCTCGCATTGCACGATAACGCCGATGCGGGTACCAGTACGACGCCAGTTGTCCATCGACCTGTCGCCCTTTTTGCGAGGCAGGCCACGAACCTCAAAGATCAGCGGAGCAGGCTTGTAGTCGAGGAACACGATTTGGGTATTGGCTGTCTCGCCGGCATCATTAACCCTGAATCTGCCCCCGAAGCTCAGCACACGCGGCGCCAGCTTCGGATCGCCCAATGCCCAACGGCCAAGGTCCATCTCGTGGATCCCCTGGTTGCCGAGATCGCCATTGCCGGTGTTCCAGACCCAGTGCCATTTGTAATGCAGCTGCTCCCGTCGCAGCGGCTCCATATCGGCCGGCCCGCACCACAGATTGTAGTCCACACTCTCCGGCACTGGATTCGGTCCGTTCGTCCCGTTCACAATCCCGTTGGTGCCTTCGTAGCGAGCCTTGTAGCATAGAGAACGAACCCACTTGATGGGGCCGAGATTCCCCTCGTGAATCCATTTATAGGCGGCTTTATGGGCCTCGGAAGAACGCTTCTGCGTCCCGGTCTGTACGATTCGGTTGTACTTGCGGGCTGCCTCGACCATTTTCCGGCCCTCCCATATCTCGTGCGAGACGGGCTTTTCGATATAAACGTCTTTGCCAGCCTGACAAGCCAAGACCGTTACAAGTGAATGCCAGTGGTTGGGAGTCGCTGAAGAGATGGCGTCGATGTTCTTATCATCCAGAAGCTTGCGAACATCCGTGTAACCGGTGACGTCTTGATTGTTCTTTTTGAAGTTTTCGAGATGGCGTTCTAAATGGTTTTTGTCTGCATCACAGATAGCCACTATCCGCACGCCGGGTACTTTCCCAAAGTTTCTGATATGACCACTACCCTGGCCGCCTGTGCCAACCACAGCAAGGCGGATGTCATTATTGGCACCAAGCACACGTGAATATGGCGCCGCTAAAGTCATTGCTACGCCGGCAGCCATCGTACTTTTTAGAAAATCTCGACGAGTTAATCCACTCATGATAATTCCTTCCAGATAAGATTGGTGGGGCAAGCCCCACCCTACAATTAATATTTTATTGCTGCGTATTCGCGGTAAAGTTCTGCAACTTTAGCCTGCTCATAATCGCCTTTGTGAAAATAGAAACGATAGCGGAAAGTCACGCTATTGCCGGACTTGATAGTTAAGTTTCCGGTACCCGCTGGCTTTTTTTCAAAATCGTGCACTCCGAACGGATTCGCAGTAAAAAGACCATAAGCACGAACATGCCACCACGTAGGATGTCTTTGGTTCTGCGGATGGTCAAAAATAGCTACGCCCACTACACCATCTTTCAAAGGGCCGTAGTAATCACACCAGGCTGCGCGTTTGCCCCAGGTGTCATTATCCCGCTGACCTTCACTATTGATGATGTGCCCTTTACCGACTTTGCCTTTGACCCGCATCGTAGGTGCCAACCGGATCGCCATCGAGCCTTCCTTAGTGTCACCTAAGGTCAAATCCCCAAGGGAAGCATGAATAGTTACCTCGAAGTCCATGATTTGGCAGTCCGGCCGATCATAGAATTTATGTGTACGGGTATCATTGCAAACGATAGTTCCATCGCTCGCCACATACCTGTTTTGTGACTGAATAATTCCCACTTCTTGACCGGAAGCAACTTCGAGGAATTTATCGTGAATGATTTTGCCTTTTTTGTTACCGTCGGTCCAAAAATCATGACCATTTATTGCTCCGTGCGTAAACCATAACGAGCGATGATGAGAATGGTCGTGCTGTTCGTTCTCACCATCCTTCATCGGCCAGTTACGAGTAATGTTCACTCCCGTTGGACCAATTACCGGGTAGAAGTAAGGAAATCTGGCATCTTTAAAGTTGTATTGCGTGAAAAGTTGTCCGTTAATCTCCACCTTTACTTTATCCGGGAGCTCGGTGACTTGTACACCCTCAGCCTTTTGCCCGCCCGCAGCACTTTGAGCTTTCAAGACCATTTGCTCCCAGAGCTGCCGCTGCTCCGTCAGCGCTTTGACACGGTCCTGCGGCTCAGTGCGGGCCTCAAGAAGCACCCAGCCGTTATAATTCATACCCACCAGCAGGTTCATCAGCTGCTGATAGGGATAATCGCCAATATTCAGCTCGCGAACATGAACGGTGCTGCCAAATCGGTCCTTAACAAGATTGAAGTTATATTCCAGTCCTTCACCACCAAGGTCTTCCGGGTTACAGTTCCAGCAAACGCCGACATTGGGATGGTCGGCTACATCCATGATTTGCCTGATAATCGGCAGTGGGGAGCACGAGCCGTGAACCTCAAGGCGAATCTGCTGACCATAGTCGGCGGCGAACCGTCCCAGCTCATTAAGTGATTTACCGATCTGCTCAATAGTTTTTTCGGGCGGCACGTCCTTAGGAAGATTATTTGGCTTCACTTTTACCCCGGAACCGCCCACATCATAAGAAAGCTTTATATATTCTTTTGCCCCTTCGATGTCTTTTTTTAGCGCCGCCTGCTTAACGTGGTGAAAGGCAAAGTTAGTACCTAAACCCAAGAGAATAACAGGACTATCATCAAATCGTTTTTTTACTTCCTGACGTTGTTGTGTGTTAAGGCTTGATTCGACGCCGTGGGCGTGTCTCGTCCTCAGCTCTACTCCGAGAACGCCGGTCTTCTCGCAGTTGGAAATGAGAGTCGGCAGGAGCCAGTCTTTGCCCCATAGATAGGTAACAAGTCCAAATTTCATTCTGGAGTCCGATTTTACAGGAGCGACGGAGAGGGCTTTCCCCAGAGGCCCGACAACAATCGCTGAGGCACCGAAATATATGGACCGTTTTAGAAATTCACGGCGTTGATTGCTGAATGTGCTCATAGATTTTCTTTCTATCCTTCGACACGGCTCAGGACGGGTTTATGCGATATTTTTCAAAACCAAACTCACCATTGGCGGGTTTGGCTTTCGGATGTTCCTTAAGATGGCTCACATCAGCATTTAGCTCATTCTTAATGATGATTAAAAAAAGTAGTATCTTCAGCCATAACCGTTATGTCAAGCCAATTTTGCGAAAAGTGAGAAAAGGGATGCATGTCGAGTTAGCAAGCAGTACGACCATCCCCAATCCCGATTCATCGGGATTGAGGCTGCCACTCAACGAGGCTATAAAGGGTGGCAGCCCCAAGCGAAGGACTGATGCGAAGCGTCAAGTCCAAGTTTGGGGATGGTCTTTTTCAATATTTGGCTAAACACATATGAGAAGGGTGCACCTATAGAAAACAAAACAGCAGTTTTTTTCTCTCCTGATTTCTGATATACTCCCTTTCAGTTAATCAGTATTTTTTAGTATGAAATAAACAATACAACAATGTGTAAAAAGGAGTATGAATTATGGCAGAGCATTTTAATGTTGTAGTGATCGGGGCCGGACCTGGCGGTTTTCGAGCTGCTAAAAGATGCGCGCAAAAAGGTGCGCAGGTTGCAATGGTTGAAAAAGAGTTTATCGGCGGAACATGCCTTAACTGGGGATGCATTCCGTCAAAATCTCTTCTTGCTTCAGCGCATACTTTGCTCTCTGCTAGACAAGCGGCCGATATCGGCATAGAAATCGGTTCAGCTACTCCAAACTGGCCCAAAATTCAGGCCAGAAAAGATGCAATAGTAACCGGCTTTCGCAAGGCGATGACTGGTACAGCACAGGTTCATAAAATCAAGGTGATTACCGGCCATGCCACTGTCACTGCACCAAATCAAATCAAGGTCGAATCTGACGGCCAATCTGTCGATGTAGAGACTAACAAAATAATTCTTGCCACCGGCTCAGAATCAATCGAGCTTGCCAATATTCCTTTTGACGGCCAAACGGTCATCAACAGCAAAGAAGCTCTGTCACTGCCGCAGATACCTAAATCGATAGTAATTATAGGTGGCGGCGTAATCGGCTGCGAAACGGCTTGCGTCTACGCCGCTATGGGAACAAAGGTAACCATTGTGGAGGCTCTTTCCCGGCTGCTTCCTATGGAGGATGAATGGGTCGGTCGGCTGGTTGAACGCGAGTTTAAAAAGCTCGGCATCGTTTCTATAACCGGCGTGAAAGTCACTTCGGTTGATAAAACAGCTACACCGGCACAAGTAGTTCTTGAGAACGGCCAGACGATTGAAGTTGAAAAAGTATTAGTCTCTGTAGGCCGAAGGCCAACTGTCGATAAAGAAACTGTCGAAGCGCTGAATCTGCAAATGAACGGATCCACCATTGTCGTTAATGAAAAATTCCAAACCAGTGTTCCTGTTGTTTATGCTATAGGTGATGTGATAGGCACAACCTTTTTGGCGCATGGTGCTACTACCGAGGCAGAAGTTGCCGCAGCAAACGCCGTCGGCGGCAACCGAAAAATGACCGACTATGGCTTAATCCCCAGGGTTATTTTTACCTTCCCAGAAGTTGCCTCGGTCGGCAAATCCGAAGACACCTGCAAAGCCGAAGGACTTGATATCTCAGTTGGAAAAGGCTTTTTCAAAGGGAACGGCAGAAGTGTCGCGCACAATGAGACAGCCGGCCAGGTAAGGATCGTTCGGGACAATGCATCCAACAAAATCATTGGAGTCACGATGGCCGGATTTATGGCAACTGAATTTGTAACATTGGCAAGGACATTAATAGGCTGCGGGCCGGAGGAGCTTAGCCGGATAACATATCCGCATCCAACAATCAGTGAAACGATTGAGGATGCAGTTATAGATGCCTTCGGTAACATTTTGTAGATATTGTTATAAAGATATGGCCGAAGGAACTACATATCGGTCTTTACAGATTATCGACTGCGGCATTGCCGATTACAGGGAGGTTTTGCAAACTCAGCACGAATTGCGTGACCAAAGGCGCGATGGGAAAATACCAGATACGGTTTTAATAGCCGAGCACAATCCTGTAATCACTCTCGGAGCGCGGCAGAGCGCTAATAAATTATTAGCCAGCAAAGAAGATTTAGCAAAGCAGCACATTGATGTAGTTGATATTCGCAGAGGCGGCGGTGCAACCGCCCACAACCCGGGCCAATTGGTTTTTTATCCGATACTACACCTGCCCGCTGCCCCGACTTGCGTCGGGAGACGCGGGGGCAAGCAGGAACTCGGCATCGGTATCACCGAATACATCCGAAAGCTGGAAACAATAGGCATGGAGTTGCTTCAGGGCTTAGGTGTTGACAGCCAAAGGTGTAAAGGCTTTCCGGGATTATGGATTGGTAACAAGAAAATTGCCTCTATCGGCGTGCGAGTGTCGAAATCGGTTACTTACCACGGCATGGCAATAAATATCCAAAACGACTTAAGCATCTTCGATTTACTCGTACCATGTGGCCTTGACGACATCGAGATGACATCAGTATTAAATGAGACCGGTAAATACCATTCCATAAATCAACTAAAGGAAAGGTTATCCGAATTACTTAAAGAACATTTCTCTAACTCGAACGAGTCACGAGCGACGATTGACGAACGACGAAAATTGCCGAGCTGGTTACGCAGACCATTGCCGGCAGGTGAAACTTACAAAAAGGTCGAAAACATATTAAGCTCACTGAACATAGAGACAATATGCAACAATGCAAACTGTCCCAACCGAGGCCAGTGCTGGTCAAGAGGAACTGCGACGGTTTTGATTTTGGGTAATATCTGCACACGAAATTGCAAATTTTGTTCGGTAGCCACAGGCAAACCTGCTCCGCCGGATCTGTCTGAACCTTTGCGTTTAGCAGAAATGGCCAAAAAAATGCAACTGAAATATTTAGTAATCACCAGCGTTGACCGTGACGATTTGCCGGACGGCGGCGCCAGCCATTTTCGCGATTGCATTAATTATGTAAGAAAAAAATGTTCCGACATCAAATTTGAAATACTCACGCCTGACTTCCATAATTGCCAAACAGAAGCTATAAAGATACTGTGGAGTGCTTTACCCTTTGTATTTGCTCACAATATTGAGACTGTACCTTCTCTATATCCGGTTGCCAGGGCCGGCGGTGACTATCAGCGGTCTCTAAATCTGCTAAAAACAGCAAAACAAGAACTTAACAGCGTCCAAACTAAATCCTCGATTATGCTCGGCCTGGGAGAAACCGATGCCGAGATCGAGCAAGCGCTAAAGGATTTACGTAATGCAGGCTGTGATAGAATCACTATCGGCCAATATCTAAGGCCATCAAAAAATTCGCTGGAAGTGGTCGAATATGTAAGCCCTGAAAAATTCGATTTCTGGAAACTAAGAGCAATTGACCTGGGATTTTCCTGGGTTATCTCTTCACCATTTGCGCGAAGCTCATATTTCGCTGAACAACAGAATACGATATCCTGAACCATCCAGCTATTTAGCCGCTTTTATCAGACATTAAAAATGATTTAAATATATTAACCTGCGCAGTTTGCCCGCTTTGCTTTAAGGGCAAATATTCCTTATACTTTATATAGCACTTAGAAGTTTTCCTTTCAATTGCATACAAGATAGGCTCTTTCCGGTGGGTTAAAATGAAGCTCACCAAAAAAATAACTCGCCAAAAGCGTCATGGCGTTGCGCTTATCATATCCATGATTTTCGTGCTAATTTTTTCCGCCTTGGCTGTTAGCATGGTAAGCATATCCGGAACTAACGTCCAGCTTGCCTCAAATCAGTGTAAAGCCAGCTCGGCTTTATCAGCCGCACTATCTGGACTGGAATGCGGTAAATACATCATCAACACAGTGACATTAGATGAAACCGGATCCAATTTTGTCTCCGATGCCGAGGCCAATCAGGCTTGGAATGATTTATGTCAACATCTTCAGGACGTTGGCCTTGACGGGCAAATAGTCGGCTCTTCGAGCCGCTTTACAGATTCTTTAGGAAGCGGCGATCAAATCATAACTTCTCCAATAAACTTCGGCAGTCCAAACGTAGCATTTTCGATAAGGCTTTATCGGTATGATGATGACTGCCTCACAATCAAATTGCAGGCAATGGGAAGTGACGGCGAAGTGACTAAAAACATAACAATCGATACGGAAATTACAAAAGACGGACAGGTCTTAAACTACGCCATTGCCAGCAGAGGCCGAATGTGGCTGACCGGTGACACTACCATTCATGGAGATATGTTTAGCTCGTGGGATCGTCCTGAGATTCCACCGTATAATATGACCAGCGATTCAAAGGTGGAAGGCACCATCAATACGATTCTGACATTAGAGCAGATTCAATCTCAAAATTACCAGCTCGAAACCCTCGATGAAAATGGCAATCCAATGTTTGATGAGGAAGGAAACCGCATTTATAGTCCGGATGACAAAATCCAGGCATATCACGAGGGCATAAATTACGGTCAACCATACGAAGACGTACCAGGCATGGACATAAGCGATTATGACACTGATAGCTATAATTTCGGGCTGACTACTATTCCAACGTGCCCAATATCTCAAAGGGCGGTGGAATACTTTCCTCATGCCGCCGGCAATTATTCCCAGCCAAGAGATGGTTCCAGCACATCTTTCACTCGACACGTATATCAGAACCAGACCTTCACCAATGCGCTTTTACCCAACAACAGACATGCACTGTTCAGAAACTGTACTTTTGAAAGTGTGCTATACATCGATTGTTACAAAACCAGAACTTCCAAATCATACACTAATAACGTACGCTTTGAGAACTGCACCTTCAACGGCACAATCATTACCGATGTGCCTCAGCCATTTAACTGGAAAAACAACTGTCTTTACTTCACAGGAGAGGCCGCATTCAACAATCAGTCGGGTATTCAGGAAGCTACAATACTGGCACCCCACTTCAATGTCAACCTAGGCAACACCAACCCACAACAGAGTGACAACAATATTCTCACTGGAGCCATAGTTGGAGGAATTGTTGATGTACGCGGCAACGCACAAATCTACGGGACGATTATATCAATGTGTGATACGACACGGTGGAGCAGCGGATATGTAACTAATATCGGCGCCACCCTTGATGATGGAGGCTCAGAGACGACAGAATTAGGCGATATTGGCGTAATCGCCATCACTCCTGAAGAAGATAAAATGCTGCCGAGCGGCATTATGAGTCCCATCATTATTAAGCCTTTGCAAAATACTTATAGCGAAAGTTTGTGAAATTAAAATAAATCTTTGCGATGTAAGTCGGAGCAAAATCTCGTGCTATGTAGCCCCGCAGCTTCGTTTGCGAAGCAAACTGCCGGGCAGAGTAGCACCGTACTATTATAGAAAGGTCAAAAAATGAAAAGACCGCTGATAAATATATTGATTTTCGTTGTGCTTCTGGCAGGACTGCTCATCGCTGGTGTACACGTTAGCCAGGCAGCCGTCGGTTCCAATGTTTTGACTGTCAATTACACTGAAACAGACCCCAATGAACCGGAGCCGGAACCCGAACCTGAGCCGGAAGTTTTTCCCGGATGACTTCTAAATTTATACGCTCAGCATAGGAAAAGACAAGAGAGAACCGATCCCTCGACTACGCTCTGCCGTGAGGCATCCTGCGGAGGGACAGGTTGCCGAATCGGCCCTCTTGTCTTTCTCCCCATTTTTATGTGGTTATTCATTCCCCTGCCTGCGCGTAGCCGCTTCGGCGTAGGCAGGTCGGCATACATTGCAGCCAAGTTTTCGGTCAACATTTTCCCTTTTATTCTTAGAGGCTCTAATGTCTGTGGAAAACCTTAGGCCTGGATACGTCATTGCGAGCGAAGCGAAGCAATCTCAAACGAAACGATAGCTTTTTCTGCCCACCAGGCAGAAGATTGCCACGGCCCTACGGGCCTCGCAATGACATTTTGCAAAGGTTTTCAACAA
>CAZQKO010000017.1:0-7740 GCA_964593945.1 uncultured Pirellulales bacterium
AGAATGGCGTAAGCCCTGTGGCCAAGCCACATGCTGTGCACCGCCTTCACTTCCAACGAGCCTTATTGAAAAAACTGATGGCCTAACACCTCGATGCCGTCCAGATCCAGCCCCGACGGACTCGATACTGGATAATTGACACTCGATGTTGAATGCCTGAGCATTAATACCTAAGATACTTAGGTTTTATTTTTTACCTTGCGACTTGATATTTGTTGCTTGATACACGATGCTATACTTGAGATTCCTAATACCTAAGATAGTTAGGTATTGTTTGTACCTGAAGGATCGATATTCGACGCTGGAGTAAAACGCAAGTCCGCTTGTGGTGGGCCTGGTGCCTACCGAAGGTCCGCCGTGGGTAGAATGCCTGATACATGCTAAGTTGGCTGATTCGATTATGTTCGACCAGGCCGAGAATGGCCTGCACTTCCAACGAGCCTTATTGAAAAAACTGATGGCCTAACACCTCGATGCCGTCCAGATCCGTCCCCCGATGGACTCGATACTGGATAATTGACACCCGATGTTGAATGTCTGAGCATTAATACCTAAGATACTTAGGTATTATGTCTACCTTATGGTTTGATATTTGATTCTTGATACACGATGCTAAATTTGAGACTCTTAATACCTAAGATAGTTAGGTATTATGTTTACATAAAGGCTGATATTCTATATTAAAGCGAAGCGCAAGTCCGCTTGTGGTGGGCCTGGTGCCTACCGAAGGTCCGCCGTATGTAGAATACTGTATACATGCTAAGTTGGCTAATTCGATTATGTTCGACCAGGCCGAGAATGGCGTAAGCCCTGTGGCCAAGCCACATGCTGTGCACCGCCTTCACTTCCAGCGCGCACTACTTAAAAAATTGATAGCCTGATGCGTCGATGGCCAATACTGGATGCTTGATACTGGAGCGAAGCGAAATTCCGCTGAGGCAGACTTATTGATAAATCTCTGTGATTAATACCTAAGATACTTAGGTATTATACCAATTGTATTAAATTACTGAGCTTCGTGCGTTTAGAACAGATGGGTGGCAGCCTCAAGCGAAGCTTGGGGATGGCTTTCTGGTCGTTATGCAAAGCGCAACATTTAATTACAATTGGTATTATGTCTACCTTATGGTTTGATATTTGATTCTTGATACACGATGTTAAGTTTGAGAATCTTAATACCTAAGATACTTAGGTATTGTTTGTACATGAAGGCTCGATATTCGATGCTGGAGTAAATCGCAAGTCCACTGTGGCGGGCCTGGTATCTACCGAAGGTCCACCGTGGGTAGAATGCTTGATACATGCTAAGTTGGCTAATTCGATTATGTTCGACCAAGCCGAGAATAGCGTAAGCCATGTGTGCACCACCTGCACTTCCAACGCGCTCTACTTAAGAAACTGCTGGCCTAATGCCTCGATGCTCGCTTGTCATCCCCGCGAAAGCGGGGACCCACTTTTACTCCGTGCCTTTACGCGTCAAAACCTTTATGTCACCAAAAAAGCTTGTATAACACTATATTCATCGTACAATACGCATGGCAAAGGGATATTCGATGAGTTTGGAAAAGAGATATATTGTACTTAAAGCTAAAATAGTTCAGCGGAAGAGAGAGTTTGATACATTCATTGATATGCTTGAATCAGAAACGGTCTGGCTGACCGCTCCTGCAAGTACGAGGTTTCATCTAAGTGAGGAAAAAGGACTTCTCAAACACAGCGTAAGTGTGGCTGAGAACCTGCTTCATTTGCGGGATAATCTTGCACCTGAAATCCCTGATGAAAGTTGCGTAATCGTTGGCTTATTTCACGATGTCGGCAAAGTTGGCATGCCTGGAAAACCTTATTATCTTCCCAATCCAAACGAAGAACAGGCAAAAAGCAAAGGCATACGTTACATTGTCAATAGCGATTTAGTGCATATTGACCTTGCCACAAGGAGTCTTTACTAGTTGCAAGATATATTGAGCTTACGGAGAACGAGATTCAGGCCATAAGGTATCACGATGGCCAATACGTTCCGGAAAACCGCTCAGTGGCTCACAAGGAAACCAAGTTAACCAGACTCCTGCAATACGCAGATAACTGGACCGGCTGTGTTTTGGAGTAAACAGGTGGAAGCCCGTGAAATTGCATGTAGTTACGTTAAGAGGAGCCGATTATGAGCTATAATGCTCAGTTAGTCGATGATTTATTTGAAATTAACAGGCGCATTTGCTGTGACATATGGAATCTTTGTTCTGCTAATGATAAACCATCAGGTTTATCACCGCGTCTGATCTTCCCCAAAGAGAAGGATGACAAGCTGCGCATAAGCGAGCAAGAAGCAAAGATCTTGTGCTGCAGTGTGTTGAATAGCCTGAACTACTTCTATTCAGTTGAAACGCCAACGAGAGAAAAGTATCAGCAGAAGGGAGAATCTCCTACTCGTGCCCACATTGATGTGAGCCTGTACAATTTTGAGAACAATCAACTTGAACATGTAGCAAATGTTGAGTTCAAGTATAGTACCGCTCCTGAAGCAATCAGAAAAGATATTGAAAAGCTTCTTAAAGAAAGGATACAGGGAAATTGGTTTCACACGCTTAAGAACACTAATAAGGGCACTTTTCCGAGTGTGTTTGACAAGTTCAAAACTACGTTCGGTAGCTATTTAGAGACCTTCTCCGATAAAAATATATCTATCGTCTTCTGTTTCTGTGTAGTAGAGAAACAAGAGGCTTACATAAGACACTTCATTTACGACCCCGAGATATGTAATTACGAAGATTATATTTCGAGTTTCTTCGCGCCATCTGATCTTGAAAAACATTGGAAACTCTTTTCAAAAGAAATGATAGATAATCAAGCCGTCAAAAAGCTGGCCGTAACAAGGCGACATACAGAGGAAAAATCTAATGTGCCTCAATGTGAAAGACTTCGATGGGAAAGGGCATCAATATTGGAGGATTGTTTTGACCTTCAACTTAAAGATCCAAAAGACCTTGATATTAACCGCTTTCGCCACCTTTTTGAAGCTGTCGAGACATCAAATGGTGTATGGCCTCCCCGTTTCAACAAAGATGCAATCAAGGAATTTCGTAGATGGTTCAGCGATCTTAATACTCCTTTGCGAGAACAAGCATATGCTCGATTGAGCAATTGGTTTTTGACAGATAAAGAGTTTTGTAGAAATAGTCCTCTTGGCCAAGCCGCATTGGAACTATGGAATATTCTCTTTTGTGCGAGGCCTGATATTCGCCTAACATATCCCAAGAAAGATTATAAAATACTGCGTGAACGATTCGATTTGTGGTGGCCGAGACAGTTGGATTGTCAAGAGAATTGATGTCATGCGCATATCATACACTTGTAGCCTGGCCAGACTGAGCAATAGATTCAGAGAGATTTGAGAGGGACAACGAAATGGACGAAGAATGGAAAGAGAGTTCTTATCAACAGACTTTTGAGGATTGTTTACTCAAAGCTATTGAACAGTGGAAGTCTGACAGATGTGCATCTTGGGCCAACGCGATTGGAACCAATGAGATTGTTGAAAAATTTGAGCACTTGTTCGAAATCATCCAACCGTTCGAAAAGCAAGAGATATTCAAGAAGATTGAGCAGTTTGCCCAACGCGTAAGGGAATCGAGACCAGGCGTTGGGGATTCAGGACCTTTAACCGAATTACAAATTGACCTCGACTATTATTATGGCTGCCGGGATTTTATTCAATACGCTAAGGAAAGTGTTCAGACGTATTTGGCAGGGGAACTCACAGCGAAACTTAGGGAAGCTGCTTCGCGGTTAGTGGACTTAGCTGAGTGGGAAATTCAGGTCATCGAAGATCTGAAGCTCAGTAAGAGCGCAAAGGGATTCTTGCAGCTTGTCACGGACAGTTATGTTTGGGGGTTCTATGCGCCGTGCATCATTATCTGTCGCAGCGTGATTGAGGAAGTCTTGCGAAGCAAAATAGATTATGACACTTGCGAAAAGCATCTTGGAAGTAGGCACGCGCAACAACAGGGATTTTCTCTGGCGGACTATATTGAGGTGGCACGGCACGAAGGATTCATCAATGAAGAGTTGGCTAAAAGGGCACACGCAATAAGAGAAAGAGCAAATAAAGTCTTGCACAGCGACCCGAGATTGACGGAAAAGACGAAAGAAAGTGTAAGCCAGACGGTAAGAATACTCTGCATGCTTGAAACCGGAAAAGACCTTTTCCATATAGAATTGTAATCAATAGATACTATATTTCATTGTGTCAACTCATCAAGTATCTAACATCGACTGACAGGGCATCGCGCATCAATGCATAGCAAGTTTCGTGCCAGAGAGAAAATTTTTTCTGACAAGTCAAATACAAAATTGTAGACGTGTTAAAAAGCGCTCAAAAGTTGATGATTTTTACTCAAAAGTGGTTCATTTTTGTTGTTTTTTGCTCATTTTTGACAATTTTTGCTACTTTCTGATTTTTCCCTTAAACTCTTTTATCTTATGCTCTTATGATTATTTTAACAAATTGTCTCACAAACTAAATGTCCAATTGCTCACATCGAAACACAGGCTTAAAACGTCCCATTATTGGATATATCATGTCCAGTATAAGCTCCTCAAACAACTTTATCAAGTGCTTCACCAATCACTCCATCTTTTCCATTTTGAAGCAGCTTTACTTTTACCAGATCATTATGTCCCAGCCTACTCGCTGAACTATTTAGATATACATAAAAATATCTTTCGGCCCGGCCATGAGGTTGGCTGGAGCTATTCTCCAGTAGAACCTCGGCTGTTTCGCCTATAAATTGTTGTCTATAATCGCTCTGCAATTGTTTACCCAATTCACGCAGGATTTTTGACCGCTCTTTTATAACTTTAGAATTTACAGTGCCTTGCATATTCGCGGCAGCGGTGCCTTTACGTGGCGAAAAGGTAAAAACGTGCATCTTGGCAAAGCCAACTTCTTTAGCTAAAGCTACCGTCTGCTCAAAATCAGCATCGCTTTCACTAGGAAAACCAACGATAATATCGGTCGTTATAGCGGGTCTATCCAATCGGGATTTAATTAAAGACACCTTTTCTCTGAAGTCTTCAGCGGTATATTGTCTGAGCATTTTTTTAAGAATTGAATTTGAGCCGGACTGGAGTGATAAGTGCAGGTGTGGCATAATGTTACGGTGAGTACAAAAAGAGTTGAGCAAACGCTGCGTGACATCACCCGGCTCAAGTGAGCTTAGCCTGATTCGTGCAAGGCCTGGAATTTGTGCTAATTGATCGAGCAGATTAGCTAAGTTATCATTTTGTTGATTGGGCCAGTTTTTTCTTCTGACGGTATCTTGGCCGTAAGCGCCGAGGAATACGCCGGTTATGACAATTTCCTTATGGCTGGCTGAGACAAGAGCATGCGCTTCTTGCAGGACTAAATCTACGGGCTTATTATGAACAAACGGACGGGTTTTGGGTACAATACAATAGGAGCAACGACCATCACAGCCATCCTGGATCTTTAGAAAGGCTCTGGTATGGCCCTTGAAAGAAGTTAAGGATGGAAGCATAGCAAGTGGGGCTAAATTGTTTTTACACTTGATGTTATCATCATTATTTGTTTTAATTATAGTGTTTTGACAGGATGGAAGTTCTTTAGAATCAGAGATGGAGACTTCGCCAGTTGCTATTCGGCTTAAACTGCCGGCAAGCTCGTCTCTGTGCCTTATGAGGCAGACATTTTCAGCAAGGCCGTTAAGTTCACCGATTTGAATGCTCGGAAGGCATCCACAAACCACGATTGTAGCATCAGGACTTAGTTTTTGGGCTTTTCTGATGTATTGTCGGCTCTTGGCGGAGGCGGTATGGGTTACACAGCAGGTATTTACAATCACAAGGTCGGGTCGCTGCGAAATTTCTGCATAGTCGAGGCCGAGCTGTTCAAGAAACTGCCGAATCTGCTGGCTTTCATACTGATTAACTTTACAGCCGAGGGTATTTATGGAAAAAGTTTTCATAATATGATATAATTTATAGGGGATGATAGAAATTGACAAGGTTAATGAATTAGTAGGCCATAAAGTGGGAGGTTTGTTATGGCGGCGGTATCTGATACGGTTTGGGCGATAGATTTAGGCAGTAATTCACTAAAGGCACTGCGCTTAACGAGTGTCGGTGGCGTTGTACAAGTAATCGGCTTTGATCATATCCAGCACGGCAAAGTTCTTTCAGGAAGTGAGATCAGGCCTGCAGAGAGGGACGAGCTTATTGCATTGAGTTTGCGCCAATTTGTACAGCGAAACGATTTGAGCAGTGATGAGATAATTATTTCTGTGCCGAGCCAAAATAGTTTTGCGCGGTTCGTGAACCTGCCGCCAGTTGAGCCGAAACGCATTCCGGAAATTGTAAGATTTGAGGCTGTTCAGCAGATTCCTTTCGATATCAACGAAGTAGAGTGGGACTGGCAATTGATGACAGAAGCGGACAGTACCGAAAAGAAGGTCGGTATTTTTGCTATTAAAAGGGAAGTAGTAAATTCGTCAATGGAGCATTTTGAGAGAGAAGGTCTGCGTGTCAGCTATATTCAGATGGCACCAATGGCTCTATATAACTATATAATGCATGACCATGCTGAATTGCTCAATTCGGATAATCAAGCCGTTGTTGTTCTTAATGTGGGGGCGGAAAATACCGATTTAGTTGTCTGCACAAAGTCAATGGTCTGGCAACGCTGTATCCTTATAGGTGGTAATACCTTTACCAAAGCGATAGCGGATGCGTTCAAGCTAAGTTTTGAAAAAGCGGAAAGGCTAAAACGTACAGCACCAGTAAGCAAATATGCGCGACAGATTCTGCAGGCGATGAAACCAGTTTTTACCGATTTAGTGTCTGAGGCGCAGCGCTCGTTAGGTTTTTATAGTACCTCCAATCCCAACGCTAAATTTGTAAAGGTTATTGCTCTGGGCGGCGGAACCAAATTACGTGGCTTGCTGAAATATTTACAGCAGAGTCTGCAGTTGCCAGTTGAACGGCCGGATTCATTTAGAAAACTTGCGATGAGCCCACGTGTTTCAGCAGCAAAATTCCATGAGAACGTCAGTGACTTCGGTGTTGTTTACGGTCTTGCCATTCAGGGCTTAGGTCTGGCAGTAATATCAGGCAACCTGCTCCCAAGGAGTGTCGCCAGGTCCATGGCATGGGCAAGCAAGGGAAGATATTTTGCTGTTGCGGCTTGCTTGTTACTTTTGGTTTCACTTATGGCACTGGCAAGAACCGGCATGGACAAAATCAATTATGCAAGAAATGAACAGGTTCGACGAGAGATCAGTAATGTCCTTGGTGACGCCATGCAGGCTCGTAACAATCTCCAGGAACAACAGCGAAGAGGTTCCGATTCACAAGATGAAATAAAAAAGTATTTTGAAACTTTTAAATATCGTGAATTAATTCCCCTGCTGCATGAGACCATACTTGAAGTTTTGCCGAATGCAGAAAACAATCCGGCACAAAAGGAGCTTTACGAGGCTTTTGCAAACGGCGATGTAGAAAAGGTTAAGCTCACTCCTCGCAGGGAGCGAAGGCAGCTATTTATAACCGTCATGACGGTTTATTATTCGGATGATCTTTCCAAGGCACAATTTGGTGCCACAGCTATGATGAGAAGAGGCGCAATGGGCATGGATCAACGAGAGGGAGGAATGGAAGGCTACTTTGGTTCGATGGAGTATGATGCGAGGATGATGGATCCACTTATGCAATCCAGATATGCTCCGGGCC
>CAZQKO010000017.1:7840-23538 GCA_964593945.1 uncultured Pirellulales bacterium
GGCATGGGTGGTAGTATAGGCGGCAGAGATGTTCTGAGGGACCCAATGACAAAAGAGATTATCAATAAAGTTCCTGTACTAGACGAGTATGGAAGAGAGATAATCGACCGCAAAGCAGGTAGCCCTGTGTATGAAGACAATGACTATTGGTTCATATTAAACTTTAAAGTAATCTGGGAAGATGCTCCCAAACCACCTGAGCCTGCTGCGGGTGCTATGTCACCCTATGGATCTGCTTATGTTCGGCCCCCTACTACTTCCTCATCAAGCAAAACAGGTGGTTTAGGTAAAGGGGGACAATTTGATTTCTAAGGCCACAATTGCAAAGACCGATACAGACTGATTATGCATCGGAATAGAGGAGTATGAAATAAGAAAATTAAGTAACAAAGTAGATTGGTGAGACAAAATGAATATACCAAATTTCAAAAGTATTCTGCAAAAACTAAGCATTCTCAAAAATAATTCGTCGATACTTGTAGCGATTATCATAGCAGTGGT
This sequence comes from uncultured Pirellulales bacterium, assembly GCA_964593945.1. Taxonomy (GTDB): domain Bacteria; phylum Planctomycetota; class Phycisphaerae; order Sedimentisphaerales; family Anaerobacaceae; genus CAZRMQ01. The sequence goes on from CAZQKO010000017.1 coordinate 8,342, forward strand.
TGCTATCGTTCTCTTTATCCCTACGCAGTTAATCAGCAGCAGGCTAAAGAGACAGATAGAAGATGAAAGCCTTAGCAAAGGAAGGTCAGTTCAGAATATGGATGCCATTTCGCGTGAGCAGTGGAAGGTGGAAGAGCAGTACCAGCAGTCTTATGCGAATGATGCCAAACAAATAAAGCATTTGGCAGAGCAAAGCTCCAAAAGAGAATTACTGAGCTACAAGATATTTCCTGATCCGACAGATGTATCAGCGTTGATTTTCGAGGAATTTGGCGACCGATTTCGCAAGGCTGTGGAAGGATTGCTTACCGGGATGAGTGCCTGTGATTCTCCCAGTGAGGCCGAGTTACAACAAAGTATGCAGAGCTCATCTGTACGCAACCGCCCCAGAGGGGGGAGAGGGTCATCTTTAATGAGCCCCTATCCCGGCAGATCTTTAAGGGGAGGCTTGTTGAGGATAATGAGCGATATTGATTCTACGATAGTGGATGAGATTTGCTTAGAGAAGGCGAAATCCGGTTCTGTTTATGCCAATCCTGCTGATATGAGTGGGTACGAATTTTGGAGAGAATATCAGCATCCCGGTAGAGAAGAGGCGGTTAAGGATTGTTGGTACTGGCAATTAGGCTACTGGATTGTTGAAGATGTTATCGATACCATAGCAGCTATGAATACCGGCTCGAAAAGTGTTCTAACTTCACCGGTTAAACGGCTTATGAGGGCCAGTTTCACTCTTAGTGAAGGAGGAGCAATGAGGGCTCGAGCGTTTCGGATGATCCAGCGAAATGCAAAAAAATCAGCGGATGATAAACCCAGCTATATTCTTTCAGCGCAAGATGGACTTACCGAATCCTGTACAGGACGGTTTTGCAATGAAGATATTGATGTTGTACATTTCAATCTGTCTGTTCTGGTTAGTGCAGATTCTGTTTTGTCTTTTATGCAAAAACTCTGCAGTGCCAAGGAGCATAAATTTAAAGGTTGGGATGGTCAGCTTGATCAACCGAAAATCTACGCGCATAACCAGATATCGATTTTAGAAAGTAATATCAAGCCGATAGACACTCAGAATGATCCAAGTCACTATCTATACCGTTATGGTGAGGGCGCTGTAGTGGAGCTGGAGTTGATTTGTGAATATATTTTTAATAAGGCCGGTTATGATAAAATAAAACCGAAAACTATTAGGAAGGAGCTGCAGGGCGAAGAGAAAAAATAAATATAGTTAGCTCTATCAGCCGTCATTTTGGACGGTTTATTTGGGATGGTTTACAAAAGTGTAAAATCAGTTACACGGCGAAAGGTATGAGAAATGATGATATTTAAGAAGCTCGGATACTTTTTGGAGGAGCATATCGAGAAGATAGTGTTTGTTGCTGTAGGGCTGGTTTGTATCTGGCTTTTGATTTTCCGTGTTCTTATAAGTCCCAACGCAGTTGGCTACAGTGGTGAGAAATTGAGCCCCAGCGAGGTTGATAAGCGCATAGAAAAGCAGGCTAAGGATTTGGAGTACAAACTGAATCAGCCGCCTGGGCCTAAACCGGCTTATGTGTCGCGATTAACTGGAGCTTTGGACCCGAATGACCCCGTCAGAGAAGGGATATGGGGCGATCTGCAAAACGGTTTTGATGGCTTATTGGCCTCAGCCATAAACGGCGTTGATACAAATATGTCTATACCAATGCCGCCACTAATTTCGAGTGAGATAAGCGACGGCAAGAAATACGCTCTTCCGGTGACTAATGGAGTTATTGGTGAGGTCGAGGATGTTGCGGTTGAGCACATCAGGGCTGCCGCTTATGTTCCTACGCGGCCGGTTACTGAGGAGGTTACTTATGAAAATGCGATGCCTCAGCCGGATGACATCGACCTGGTATCGGTTGAAGCGAAGTTTGATGTTGCGGAATTATACAAAAGGTTTCATGACAGTTTTAACAGCGACTTTGTCAAAGAGGAATGGCGCGATCCGTGTCTGGCGTTACCGGTTTTTGCAGCGGTTCAGCTGCAAAGACAGGAGCGGCTTGATAACGGCGGTTGGGGCGATTGGGTGACGGTACCTCGAAGCAAGATTGACCATCGCAAAAGGCTGTTTGAAATTGTAGAAAATGTTGAAGGTTTGCCGCCAGGAGGAGTAGCGGTTCGCTTGCTGCAATTTAAAGAGCCGGATGTGAGAATGGAGCTAATGCAGCCACAGGCTTATCAGATTGCATCTACGAATGAGGAATGGTTTCCTCCATCATTACACAGAAAGTACCAGGACCTGAAAAAAAAGGAAAAGGCAGAGCAAAGGCGCGAGGAAATAGAGGCGAAGAAAGAGGAAGAGCTGCGTGAACGCGAACAGCGACTCGACGATAGACGAGGCAGTACTACAGGTACATTTGGAACAAGGGCAGGTGGCAGGGCTGGTGGAATGACTGAGGGATATGGTACTCCGCGGGGCGGTAGTACTACGGAGGGACGTACAAGAGGGACCAGGCAGAGAGGTCGTGGTGGTCAAACTGATGGTCTTTACGGCGATACTGGCGGTGATAGAGGCCTGGCGGGTGGAAGACAGTCCACACGTGGCGGGTCCAGAACAAGAAGCCGAGATGATCGCAACCTCGAGGGGGATTATTTATTGGGAATAGAAGGCGTAGATACTCGGATAAAACCAAAACCGACGTCGGATGATGTCTTTCTTGAATTTGAGGAAAAGATGATTACAGGATGGACAGACATGTCCAAGATGCGTGAGCCTTTGTTGTTCTGGGCATTTGATGATACGGTTGAGCCGAGCAAGAGTTATCGATATAGGATTCGATTAGGCGTTGTTAATCCGATTGCTGGGACTAATAAGTTCAAAGAGCAAAGCAAATCTTACAGAGATACAGTTATTTTATGGAGCGAGTTTTCCGACATCACTGAGCCTGTAAGCATTCCACGGAAGCTGTACCTTTTTGCAAAGGATATACAGGAAGCCGCAAAGATGGTTACGGTTCAGGTCTCTAAGTATATATTGGGTTACTGGTATAGCGAAGACTTTGCGGTCAGACAGGGCGAAGCTATCGGTAAGGTCGTGGAATTAGAGCCTGAGTCCTCTTCGTCGTCCATATCACGGGTAGGTCCCCGTGGAGCGGGGTCCTTCGCGAGGGTTTCCCCTGGGGCGACGCTTCGCAGAGCCACTCCGCGGGGGTCCCCTTACGATCCACGAGGTATGGGTTACGAGTCACAAACAGAGCCTGAAAGTGTCGATTATAGTACTGGAGCTGTTTTAGTTGATGCGGTGCCTGTAAATGACTGGTCGGGCCGAGAGAGTTTACGTCCCAGACGTTATTTTGATATGCTTTACAGTTTCGATGGAACAATTATTGAACGAACAGCAGTTTCAAGCGTGAATTGGTCACAGGATTTGCAGAGTGCTTATACCAATATTAAAACTTTGCAAAGAGAACCCAAAGAACCGCTGCGCGCATGGTCAGGTGGAGCAGGCGGACGCCGCAGCAGACAACCTGGACGCGGTTTGGAAGGACATGAGGGTCTTGATGGTATGTATGATGATATGATGTATGAGGGTATGATGGGGGGGGGAAGGAGACTTCGTTAGTCCGTTCTCCAAAGAACTTATGCTACGTAATATAAGTCGCTGCGAAAGAGAACTTTGCAGAGTAGTATTTGAGACGCCGTTACCTGACTGCTGGGGTACAACCTCAACTTAATTCGTTTAAAACAATGTCCATACATTGGTGTTGATTAGGCGGATCCCACCAGATGTTCCCTTCGACTATTAAAGGACCGTCGGGGGTTAGAGCTACGTCCCATCCAATTGTTCGTATAGGCAAAAACTTAAGCGATGTTTCTTTTACCAATCTGCATATCTGGGGCCACAATGGCAGTAGAAATCCCTCAAAAGGAATTCCTGTTTTGGGATGGATCGGCCGGATATTCGCGGGCAAATCGGCCAGAAGGCAAGAAAATGGGCTGAGAGTAATTTCTGCCACATCGCTATGGCAGCAAAGACAAAACAGCTTTACCAGCGGCTTTTGCAATGATTTCGTCAACTGGTTGCGGTTGCGCGGCTCGTTACGGTTACGTTTAATGAAACGAGTAGCGCAACCGTTAAACGAAACACGATCCGGACAAGCGGATATAATTTCAGAAAATAATAAGTTGCAAAATCTATGGTTTTATCCTATGATTTGTCGTTTGCCCGTCTTGAGCCGGGTCGAAGGATTTCTGTCTATGAAAGGATCTATACATGAAACATGATGTAGCTGATTTGTCTTTAGCGGTAGGGGGCAAGAAACGTGTTCTCTGGGCTGATAATGATATGCCGGTTCTGGCATTGATACGTAAGAAGTTTTCACAAAGCAAGCCTCTAAAGGGCATGAATATTTCTGCTTGTTTGCATATAACCGCTGAAACAGCTAATCTTGCTCGAACCCTTAAGGCGGCGGGAGCGAATATAGTCCTATGTGCATCTAATCCGTTGAGCACCCAGGACGATGTGGCTGCATCATTAGTGAAGGATTTTAAAATACCGGTGTTTGCTATTTGTGGAGAAAATCGCGGTACCTATTACAAACACATAAACCAGACCTTAGATCACCAGCCGGTTATTACATTTGATGACGGTGCGGATTTGGTAAATGAGCTGCATACCCGCAGGACTAAAGATGCCGGCCGGATATTAGCCAGTATGGAGGAGACCACTACCGGTGTTATTCGTCTGCGGGCGATGGAAAAAGCGGGACTTTTAAGGTTTCCGGTTATCGCTGTAAACGACGCTGCAACTAAACATCTCTTCGACAATCGCTATGGCACAGGCCAATCAACGGTTGATGGTATCATTCGCGCAACCGATTTGCTGATGGCCGGAAAGAAGATTGTAGCTGCAGGGTACGGCTGGTGCGGCCGAGGCTTTGCCATGCGGGCAAGAGGTATGGGAGCTATTGTCATCGTCACGGAAATTGACCCTGTCAAGGCGCTTGAGGCGGCTATGGATGGTTTTCAAGTTTGTCCAATGGCAGAGGCGGCAAAGGTCGGCGAGTTGTTTGTAACACTAACCGGTAATAAAAATGTTATTCGCTCGGAGCACTTCCGCTTGATGAAGGATAGAGCAGTCGTTGCCAACAGTGGGCATTTCAATGTAGAGATAGACATACCGGCTCTAAGGAAACTGGCCAAAAGGATAAATCGTCAGGTGCGCAGGCACGTTGATGAGTATGTATTGAAAAACAATAAGCGCATTTATCTTCTCGGTGACGGCAGATTAATCAACCTCGCAGCGGCTGAGGGACATCCTGCAAGCGTGATGGACATGAGCTTTGCGACTCAAGCGTTGGAGGCTGAATACGTAGCAAAAAGAAAAGGAAAGCTTGCTGTCGCAGTGCACGATGTTCCTGTCCAGATAGAGCAGCAGGTAAGCAGGCTTAAACTGAAGTCGATGTCAATCGACATAGACAAGCTTACTGTTGAGCAGGTTGAATATTTAGCCACAAGTAGCGAAGGGACATAGGTACAGAATACAGAAATCAGACAACAGATGACAGAAATTCTGTTTTCTCCCTTCTGTCTTCTGAATTCTGTCATCTGACTCATTTCTAATTATGTACAAAGGTCAAGGAACAATAAACGGGCGACGAACGACAAGTGACGAGACCTTGGCAAGCTCGGTCGAGTCACGGCGGGCAAAGTCTTTTATGGCGGTTGGACCTACGCTTCATTACAGCCATAAAAATGTGCAGAGATGCTGGCTGCTTGCTGTTGTGTCGTTTGGCCTGGTCTGTCTTTTTTTCTCAGAGATAGTAAGTGGTTCTTTATGGTCGTTTAGTCTTAAAGCAGTAATTTCTCCGAGACTTTGGCGTCTTGACCGGTTTAGTATGGCCGGTGTGAGCATATTTGAGTATCCGTGGCAGATCCTTGTATTGGGATTGCTAATGGGTATTTTTGCGATTGTACCGGTGCTGGTATCACAGCTTTTGAGCTTTCAATACAGTCTTATTTTTATCTTGGAGGTATTTTTCTTAGCCAATTTACCTGCCTTTGCGTTGTGTCTTTTAATAAGCTGTATAGCCGCAGCTTGCCGTCCTCTTCGTTTTCGCTCCCGTTTTGCTGCAATAGCTTTGTGTGCAGCTCCTCAGCTTCTTTATTGGGGATGCTACGGCGGTGCCAGGGGCGTAGAGCCTATTAAATGGGGATTTTCTTTTGCACCTTGGGTTTGCGCTTGGTTTATTGCTTTGGCAATAGCGGGATTGGTTCTTGGCATAGGTCACTTTACACGTTATAAGCCGGGCCTTGTTTGGATGTTTACCTCTGTTTTCTTTTTATTAGCTGTCCTGACCTTTGAAATTAGAGTGGGCCTTGATGAATTGGATTATCAGCTCTATGTGGACAAAAATAATCCGGAATACGTGAGCGAATTTCATGACCACAGTATAACGGAGGCATTGGACAGAACAATCAAAGACCCGACCGTAAGAAAATATTTGACAGGCTTCTTTTATCCTGATGAATCAATCCCGCTGCGAAAGGAGCTTAAAAAGGAAATACAGGTTCAACTAAGCTACGATCGTTGGCCGAGCTGGTTCATAGTACCCGACGAGTTAAAGTATCAGATAAAAAGGCAGTGGCTCGACAGGCAATATGATTTGTTTATCAATCCGCCCAAACCCTGGTGGATGCCGTCATTACTTTATACTGAGTTTCAAAAAAGTCGTTATGTGAGTGACCGAATGCCCATAGCACTATACTACAAAGCGCTTTTGAATGAATACAAGCCTGATATCGAACTGCTGGAGCAAAAAGAGCTGTTGCATTTCTACAATGACTATCCACACCGTGAGTCTATGCTGATATGGTATCGTCTTTATGACGACTTTCCCCAGAGCTCTGAGTCGCTTGAAGCACGATGGCGTATTGCGAGGCATTATGCGGGCCTGGGTTTGTTTGAGCAGGCTGATGAGCTTCTTGCTGAGGCACAGAACATTCTTGTAGAGCGTCTGAATCTGCTTAAACAAAAACAGGCGGATGAAAACAGATTTTTTAGTCAGTTTTCCGCCTTCACCAAACCGGCAGAGTCTGCAATGACGGAAATCAAGCTGGTCGAATTACAAAGAAAGCTGGCTCAGCTCCGCGTTCTCATAGGACTGGAAAATCGAACCCAGCAGGCTGACTCAAGAAAACGCCTGGTGGAATTTGTTATGTTAAATCAGCACAGCCAGGATTATTCGAGGCGTATCAACAACCTGTTGGAACAAATGGGTGAGGGTGATCCACTTCGTGACAACGTTTTGCTTGCACAAGCCAAGATGATTGCTGATGAGCAGCGGCGGGTTGAACAATTAAGTAGGCTCCATAAAGAATTTCAGAATACCGACGGTGGAATGCAGGCTCTATACGAGCTGGCATTGCTGAAAATCGTGCTATGGCGTCAGCACAATAAAACAAGCTTGGAGCAGAATAAAAAGTACTTGGCTGATGCCAGAGCAACTCTAATGAGCTTTGTAAGCTTATATCCTGACAGTATTTATATAGAACAAGTCCAAAATAATCTGAATGGCCTGCCGACAGCAGAATAACGGATAACAGAAGGCAGAAGACAGAAATAACCTGTTCGATTATTCTGTTCTCTGCATTCTGTCCTCTGCAGAGAGGAGGATTGATTTTTTCCGGTTAGTTTGTTATCATGGAAATAGCTCGGTTGTTTTTCTTGGACAGAGAGATGAAAACTCCTAATGTGCCAATTTCCTCCGATGGAGCGAGTGGTAAGATTCTGCTGGTGGGTGATATCAACAAAGCCTTTTTTGATGCCGACACCATTACGGCAGAACTCTGTGAAGTCTCCAGCAATATACCCGATGCGGTTAATGCCGCTGCAAAAAATAACTTTACAGCAATTGGTGTCGTGATGGCTGGAATGTCGGCCAGGTTGAGTTCAGCCCTTAAGGTCTTAAGAGAAGCCAACTCGAAAGCAAAGATTATTCTTTTAGCGCAGATGTATGAGGAGCCGATAGCCAGACAGTTCATCAATCCCTCTTCCAACGGCACAAGTGTGGCGGATGATTATCTGATTTGTCCTGTCCAGGTAAAGAAACTTTATGAATCAATAATGCCTGCTGTAGATTATGGGCGTGCTGATGCCGCTTCAATTATTACTATTAATGAAAAGTTAGAGAGGAGAATAAAACAGCTTGAAATATTGGCTACAACGGACGATTTGACGGGTCTGAGGAATAGAAGATATATATGGGAATTTTGCCGGCAGATTTTAGAGCATGCCAAAAAGGAAAAGGGGCAAGTGACGCTGCTTGCTTTTGATATCGATAACTTTAAGCATTATAATGACGTTTACGGCCATCCGGTAGGGGACAAGATTCTAAAGCAGGCTGCTGTTTTAATGCAGCGTTGCTGCCGTGCACACGATGTGGTTGGCAGGATTGGCGGTGACGAATTTGCAGTTGTTTTCTGGGATCCAGACTTGGATGGTCGGCACAAAGCGGTCGATATGGAAACTGAAAGACGCTCTGCATCCCGTTCAGGACGGGACCATCCTCAGGAAGTAATTTTCATAGCAAAGAGATTTATAAGGGAATTGGAGAAGGCGGAGCTGAATTTCTTGGGTCAGAAGGGCGAGGGAGTTCTTACAATAAGTGGCGGCCTGGCAGGTTTTCCGCGTGATGGTTCTGATCCACAGGAGCTTTTCCAGGAGGCGGATAAAGCACTGCTGGAAGCAAAGCGCAGCGGCAAAAATAGGATATATTTAGTTGGTCAGCCGCAGAGTGACATCGCTGACATTAAATAGATTTTAGATAATTGCTGCTGTAAGCGCTCATGTTTTGAAGTTTCTTCGTCGCGCACATGAGACTGGCCGATAGCAATAGCGTATATTGTCGGTTGTAATGGAGTCGGTAATCGGTTGTGTTTAGAGTTGGTGCCAGCCTGTCTATTATAGGAGCTGTATTCTTTGTATTCCGCCAAGAGCTCTTCGGTGTATAATATTCTTTGTTTAACACGAGTAGAATTTTTCAAGGGCCGAGTGCCAAATATACTCGGTTTTTTCTACTTGGGAGATTTAATTGATGGCGGAAATTAATAAGAATATGAGATACCACCACATTGGAATTCCAACACAGGTCCCCAGAGAGGGTGAGCAATACCTTGAGGAGTTCAAGATGTGGGGCTGCGGGTATGAGACGAGTCCTTATGGAGTGGAGTGGATGCGTTTTGAGCAGGATTGCCCTTTGCCGGAACTGGTGAAGGAAGTCGCTCACATTGCTTTTATTGTAGATGACCTGGAGGAGGCAATAGCCGGAAAGAATGTTATTATCAAGCCAAATAGTCCATACGAAGGCGTGAGAGTCGCATTTATTGAAGATAATGGTGCACCAATAGAATTTTTACAATTTGAAAAACCTGAATCCGAGGTGTTGCGAAAAACAGAGCAGAGAAACGCCTGTTCTCATTTCGAACACGGAAGCTAAGTCTGTGCGGCCGATAGTAGTTCCTTCGGCTGGCTCCCTGCTTCGCCCAAAGCAATGAGGCTACGCAGGGCAAGCAGGATAGGCAAATCCCTTGACTAAGTTAGGGATAAGTTTATAAAGGCCGAGTGTTAATTATGCTCGGTTTTTTCTTTGCGCTTATTTTCTTTTGACTCTGTGGAATGTTAAAACTACACTCTTGTATGCCTATTGCGTAGAGAAAAAAGGTATTTGTCAACTGAAAGGAGCCATGAGATGAAACGGACAATTATTTGCTGGATTATACTACTAACATTGGGTGTTGCACTCGGCGCTGAGGGCGATCCTAATTCGACACTCAGACTAACCGACCCCTTGGCCACGCCAGAAACGAAGGCCCTCTATCGAAACCTTTACAAGATAGCGCAGGATGGAATCCTGTTCAGTCATCAGGATACGCTCGCATACGGAGTCGGATGGAAGGCTGACGCAAACGATTTTGACAGTGACGTCTATCGTGTCTGCGGCAAGTTCCCCGCTGTCTTCGGCTGGGATATAGGCCATATCGGTACAGACAAGAACATCGATGGCGTTCCATTTGAGAATATGAAGATCTGGATCGCAAAGGGCTATGAAAAAGGTGGGATCAATACGATTAGCTGGCACGCCCGCGTTCCCGGAACAAATGAAAGCTCCTGGACCAAGAAAAAAGTTATTAACCGCCTGTTACCCGACGGGGACATGCACGAGACATATCTGGCCAAGCTGGATGAGGTCGCAGCCTTTCTGGCCGATCTGAAAGGTCCCCAGGGCGAACCGGTCCCCATCATCTTTCGACCATTCCATGAGCACAATGGCAGCTGGTTCTGGTGGGGGGCCGAGTGGTGCACGCCGGACGAATACAAACAGATTTGGCGCTTCACCGTGGATTATTTGAGAAAGACAAAAGGCCTGCACAACATCATTACCTGCTACTCCCCCGATCGTTTCAAAGGCAGCGAGGAGTATCTCGAACGCTATCCCGGCGATGACTACGTTGATATCATCGGTCACGACAACTACGGCGATTTCAGGTCGATCCGGACAAAAGACCAGGCCCAACAGGCATTAGAGATCGTGGTCTCGTTAGCTGAGGAGCGGAATAAGATTGCCGCCTTGACCGAAACCGGTGTCGGTCAAGTTACTTCCAATGCAAACTGGTGGATTGACGTGCTACTCGAAAATATTAAGTCCAGACCCGCGACTAAAAAGCTTGCCTGGATTCTGGTCTGGCGAAATGCCGACAATCGCCAGAACTACGCCGCTTTCCCCGGTTCAGCAACTGCCGAGAACTTCAAGGCCTTTGAACACGATTCGTTCACCTTGTTTATGGAAGATCTGCCTATGATGTACAAATGAAAATAAAGAACGTAGATTTTCAAGCCCGAAAAAACAAAGGAATGTAATCATGTTGAAATATACCAGAGTATATGTGTGGGTGGCTTTTAGCTTCGTCATTCTGCTTTTTCACTGTTCTTCGGCGAACAGCTATGAAAATTTTGAAGTCGCTGTTTACTGCCGGGCATACGAAACACGGCAGATGGGAGACCCGAATTGGCTCCAGCCACGCTGGGATGAGCTTGCAAGGCAGGTACATGTTGATAAGGTCTATCTTGAAACACATCGTGACATGATTATAGTCGATGAGGCAACAATCGAAAAGGCCAAGAAATTCTTCGAAGATAGAGGTGTCCAAATAGCTGGCGGCATAACTCTTACCGTCAACGAGAGAAACCGGTTCCAGACTTTCTGCTACACCAAACCCGAATCTCGCCAGCGCGTTAAGGAAATCATCGAGTACACGGCCCGGCTCTTCGACGAAGTCATTTTAGATGATTTTTTCTTTACCAACTGCAAGTGCGAATCTTGCATTAAAGCCAAAGGCGACAAAAGCTGGACGCAGTTTCGGCTGGATCTCCTGGAAGAAGCCTCGCGAGAATTGATTATAGGGCCGGCCAAGGCGGTCAATCCAAAAGTCACGATGGTCATTAAGTATCCTAACTGGTACGAGCACTTCCAGGGACTTGGCTACAACTTAGATGCTGAGCCTAAACTTTTCGACAAGATTTACACCGGCACCGAAACCAGAGACCCCGTTCGCAGCAACCAGCACCTACAGCAATATCAGGGCTATTTAATTTTCCGGTATCTTGAAAATGTAAAGCCGGGTGGCAACGCTGGCGGCTGGGTAGATACGGCTGGCATGCCGTACATTGACCGATACGCGGAACAGCTTTGGCTGACACTTTTTGCCAAGGCGCCGGAAATCACGCTCTTCGACATTCGGCAGATGCAAAGAGCCATTCGCGATTCGGACCGAAGTCCCTGGCACGGGACACAAACCAGCTTCGACTTCGATGAGATGACCAAGCCTATACAGTTAGACGATGGAACAACTGTGCAGCCAAGCACAATTGCCAGAGCAGCAGGTTACACCTTCGAGCAGGTTGACCGCTTCCTCGGTAAGCTTGGTAAGCCGATTGGCGTTAAGAGCTATAAGCCATATCATTCAACAGGAGAGGATTTTCTACATAACTACCTCGGCATGTGTGGCATTCCGGTGGACTTGGTGCCTGAATTTCCGACCGATGCGAATACTATTCTTTTAGCTGAATCAGCAGAGTTTGACGAATCAATTGTAGACAAAATCAAGGGACGGTTGACTGCAGGCAAAACGGTTGTGATTACATCGGGTCTATTAAGAGCTTTACAAGGTAAAGGAATTGAAGACATCGTCGAGCTGGAGTACACCGACAAAAAGGCTGTGATTCGGGATTTCGTGCTCGGCTTCCGCGGCACATATCAAGCCAAATCGGATATTCTCATTCCGCAGATAAAATATCTGACCAACGATTCCTGGGAGGAAATCTCCTGTTTGACCAGCGGCATCGGCTATCCTATCCTTCACTTGGCTGAATATGCAAACGGCATTTTGTATGTGCTGACCATTCCGGAAAATTTCGGCGACCTGTACAACTTTCCGGCTGAGGTATTGACGCGAATAAAAGAAACACTGACAAGAGATCTTTACGTCCGGCTGGAAGGTCCAAGCGGAGTCGCTCTGTTCGTTTATTATAATGATACTTTTATTGTGGAGTCCTTTTTGCCAGAGCTTGTAGATATTAATATTGTAGTTACCAAGCAGGTTGGTGGACTTCGTGACATACTCTCCGGCGAGGTACTTTCACAGAGCACAGCGCCTTCGAATCGGGGCATGTTTAGCCGACGAAGAGGGGAAGGAACCAGAGTTGTTTTCAATGCACAAATAAAGCCGCATTCTTACCGTGTACTTCAGTGCCAGTAGTTCAGATGATAAAAAAAATATGTGTCGGGGGATTGTCTGATAAGTCGGTTGAATCCGAGCAGTGAGTGGAAGCCTTCCACCGTGGTGGACTATAGGTGTATAGGGGATAGTTTTTTACTGTAAGGCAAGATTTATAAATTCCGATTTCCAAGAAAAAACTCTGATAATAGCTATTGCCTGATAATGATATTAGCAATATAGTATAATTATGAATGAAATAGAGTTAGGAAAATGAAGAAAGAATATAATTTTTCAAAGATGAATAGTCGCAAGAATCCTTATGCGAAGAAATTAAAAAAGCAGGTTACACTTCGACTGGGGATTGATGTCATTGAGTATTTCAAGGGTTTGGCTGCCGAGACCGGGATTCCTTACCAAAACTTAATCAATCTTTATCTTAGAGAATGCGCCCATTCAGACAAGAAGCTAATCGTTAAATGGGCTTCTTGAAAGTTAAGTAGGCCGGCCAGCTCAAAGCAAGCTTCGGGTGATCTACCTTCGGTGACTTAACTTAAATAAGGAAGGTCTTCTGCAGGATACTTCGGCAGGCTCAGTACAGGTCCCTCGGCTGCGCTCGGGATAAAATTTATAAAGGCCGAGTCTGGAAAAACTCGGCCTTTACTTTTACACTAAATATGTTACAATACATATATGAAGCTCAATAGAAACCATGCAAAGCTTATGAAAATGACCCGTGAGGAAGATTCATTCGTCGAGGCATCACCAGCCGAGCGAGTGAGCTTTATCTGGGAGCTTACAAAAGAGTTGTGGTCGTTACGGAATCGGCAGGATGCTGAACAAAGACTACAAAGAGATGTTACAAATCTTGTTAGACAACAAGGCTAAGTTCCTTGTTGTTGGAGCATACGCGATGGGAGCGTACGGGTACCCACGAGCTACAGGCGATTTCGATATTTGGGTTGAAGCATCTATCGAAAATGCCAAGAAGGTTTATCAGTCGCTGGTGAAATTCGGCGCACCGCTTGCCCAGCTCACAGAAAAGACTTTTTGCGAAGAAGGCATTATGTTCCAAATTGGTGTAGTACCACGGAGAATAGACATAATAACCAAAATCGACGGTGTTGAGTTTAACAAGGCATACACAGAGATGCAGGATATAGAGGTCGAGGGTCTAAGTATACCGTTTATATCAAAAGAAAACTTGATTAAGAATAAGCTGTCAACGGGACGCAAAAAGGATATGCTCGACGCGGAGTACCTGCAATCTGGTACGGATATTTAGGATATTAGAACCTCCAAATAGTGACTTCAGGTATTATGAAGGAGCTCATTCATGAATAGGAAAGGCATTACTCGTCGGCAGTTTATAAAGGGTGCGGCTGCTTTGGCCGGAACAGCCTTATTGTCTTCATGTACAATTGGACCTTTCGGCAAAAAATGCACACCAACGGCTGTGGATCAGGTCTTCCTCGGCAAGACAGGACTTAAACTGAGCCAGCTTGGTATCGGCACCGGCAGCAAGGGCGGCAGCATTCAGCGAGCTTTGGGACATGAGAATTTTAATTTGCTGATACGATACGCGTATGATCGAGGGATTACGTATATAGACACTGCTGAAAACTATAGAACCCACACATGGATCCGCGAGGCGATTAAGGGTCTTCCAAGGGAGAAGCTGTTCATCCAGTCTAAGATGCCACGGATTCCGGAGAAGCCTCTGGAGGTGATCGATCACTATCGTCAAGAGTTGGGTGTTGATTACATCGACAGCTTGCTAATCCATTGTGCAATCAGGGGCAACTGGGACGAAAGTCACAAACGGCTGATGGATGCCTTCGAGGAGGCCAAGGCCAGGAAGATTATTCTTGCCCATGGTATCTCTTGCCATTCGATGCCTGCCCTGGTGAAGGCTGCTCAGTTGGATTGGGTTGACGTCAATCTGGTACGGATCAATCCGCAGGGTGCGTACATTGATACAGCGGTTGAGAGCTGGAATGCCAAAAGTGATGCGTCTCATCTGCCTGCGGTTATGGAGCAAATCAGGATTATGCGTAAAAATCGCCACGGTGTCATCGGTATGAAACTCATTGGAGACGGCGATTTCACAAATCCTGATGACCGCGAGAAGGCCATACGCTTCGTTATGCAGTCAGGCTTGGTTGATGCTGTAGTGATAGGCTTCAAGAACACCGCGGAAATTGATGAAGCCATTTTGCGTATCAACTATGTTCTTGCGAATACTACGTGAAAGCATAATTCGAAAAAGCGAGTACAGCAGATGTTGTTGGTAACTCCTTTTTTATGAATTACAACATAGCCAGCTTGAGAGAAGCAGCGCAAAATATTGTCTAACCGATTTTGCCGTCGCCGTCGATATCTATTCCTTGTATTTCCTCGAGCTTTCTGACGAGGTTGCGCAATGTGTTCTGCGTTAATTGAAGCTGGTCCTCAAGGGCCTG
>CAZQKO010000018.1:0-23236 GCA_964593945.1 uncultured Pirellulales bacterium
CGCCAGCCGAGGTGGAGAAGGTGACATTGGAAAATTTGGCCTCACACACTTGTGTCATATCATGGCTGGTTACAGCTAAGCCTATATATATAGGCATCTGCATCGTTGCTGTCTTCAAACCGAAAGATGTCCAATCGTCGCCGTCCGGCGAACGAGACGCCCTGACAAGCCCGCCTGACGTACGCTCTAATTTCAACCAGTAAGGTGCCATAGCATTCGGATCGAGATCGTTGTCTCCTCTTACTGTGTTACCGTTGAGGGTGTTTCGAATTTGGTATCGCAGCCCCTTTTCAGGGTCAGGCGTGAGCAGCAGCGCTGCATTTACTGAGCCCGGCTCGAGTGAATTACGAATCATGATGCCTGCCTTTGCATCTTTATTGACGGGGTCCAGGCTTTCGACCTTTGCTATAATCGAGCAGGCACCGCTGGCAACCTCCTTATAGGCGAAGTGGAACTCATCGACGTTATTCCATATATCTGTGCCTGTGCTTCTTATTGTGTATGTACCGGCCGGATCTTCCACAAAGGCTCCGACATACGCTTGAAAGCCTCTTAACCAAAGCGATAATGATGCAACACCGTCTCTGGTCCAGTCTTGCTCTGTTCCAGCTAACTCACGCTCTGCCTCTGAATACTTCATATTGTTGTCGTAGAAATATGGCATTGCCTGTTCGCAGCTGTGAACAACGGAGGTCTCAACGAAATGCTCTTTTTTGTCAAAATCCGGATCGGAGTAACCAACCTGAGCACCGTTTGTCGTAGTGGTAAAACCATCCGACCAAATGTCGAATATCCTGTCAGGAGCGTAGTCATTATAGTCCTCGAAGTCATCCACAACAAGGAAATTACGCACCGTGAAGCTCCAGACATCGCCTTTATAGACGTATGAATCGGGTGGCGCATTGACCTCATCGACCCGCCAGTAATAGGTTCGGCCGTAATCGAGAAGGCTGCCAAGGTCATAAGTAGTACCTTCCTGCTCCGGACTAACCAGTACGCCCAGCGGGTCATGTACGGAGGCTTGGTTGACATCCTCGATAGAGGTTCCGAAGTAAACATTATGTTTTTCTGCGAAGGCTCCATTCCGCCAGCTAAGATCCGTATCCCGTAGCACCTCTGCTTGGCCGTTGGCCGGATTCGGACCGTAGGACATAGGCTGAACTCTTATACCCAGCGCAAAGTTAATCGCCGCTTCTAAAAGTAAATAAGCATTGTCATTCCATAAAAGATACGAAATCTCATCTAAACCCAGACAAACGCGGATATCCGCTGCTATCCGGGGACTTCCATCCGCAGGCGTCACAGCCAGCTCCGCTCCTTTTTCATAGACGAACAAACAAGCGTAAGTGGCGCCGTCACTTAATGTAGCTTGTGCAATTACAGTGGCCGCACTGCCTGGGGTGCCGGTAGAAATGCGAGCTATGCCACGTTCACCGGTTATATCAGTCAGAACCGTCACCGTCCCGGTCAAGCCCGCGGTTAAAGGATGTCCTGGTGCGATTATCTCTATGTCTGTAGTAGCAACATCGACACCTTGGTCTTCGGCTCCAGAGGTAAGTGTACACAGGCCCATCTCGTCCCAGCCCCAGGCTTCGTTGACTACCATAGGTATCGCGATCTCCGTGATTTCAGTCCTGATCTTACCGGAGCCTACCGATTCAGATATAAAGACCATGTCCGCCGCCTCCGCAGCAGCCTCGGTATCCGCCTCGTTTTCATCGTCGTCAAAATAGGTGACCGTGTGTCCAAGGCCTTCCAAATAGGCTTTGATCGCATCATCTCCCGGCTGCATCACCGGGTCATTTGCATAGATAAATAAAATATTAGCTCCTCTGGCTCCGGCGAAAGAAAAACTAATAACCGCCAAACAAAACAAAAACATTACAAATTTTTTCTCCCACATAATTTATTCCTCCAAATAGAGCCCTCAAAAAAACAAAACAGAAAATAACTGAAAACTTTTTGACTTGCCCGGGCACGGCATTGCTCCGCCCGGTATAACCTTATCCTCCTTCTAATTGAAATGTGGACATACGTCCTCCTCGATACCGGCTTTATATTGAAACACAACCTATTGTATTTATACCAAATTACCTGCGTTTACTGCAATAAAAATATCTCTTGATAATCAACTTTTGGATTCGACACGCTCACCACAGGTCGGCTTTTTAGCCTAAGTTACACATTTGCAGGTAATTAGGAATTTTTCAGCATTAAAATCCTAATTGCAGGCTGAAGTAGCGAAAACCTTTTGTGAAGGTCGCTCCTGGTGTTATAAAAACGATTTTATGCGCCGTTGCATGGCAGTAGCGAGATTTTGCCCGTATTATTTGGGTTGAAAAATCAACCAAATACGCAGCGCCCCTGAGCATAAAATCCGCAAAATCACAAATTTTTTAACTCTCATCTACACAACCGCTTACACCAAATAAATCCCGCCGAAGAGCCATTTTTTTCGCATCAAATCAGCAGGTTCGCCCAATTATGGGGAGCTTTGGTTATTGGTTAAATGGTTAAATGGTTAAATGGAGATAGAATCTTAAGTTCAGCTCATTACTCACCAATCACCATTTACCATTCACCCATTCTCCAGGGGAGAATATCATCGAGGTTCGCTTTAGCATACCGAGATGGATTGAGCAACCGATAGTTTTGCTTGTGCTGTTATATCGCCGTATTCGCTACGGCTACTCTTTCCGCCGCATACCCTTGACCAAGGGCAAATTTGCCATCGTCGACCCCGATGATTATGGAAGGCTAAGCAAATACAAATGGCATGTCACCAAAAATACCAACACCTTTTACGCCAAGCGCAACCCCAGAGTCGGAAGAAAGGTCAAGGCACCCTCAATCTATATGCACCGCCAGATAATAAATGTCCCTGCCGGATTCGTGATTGACCACATCAACCATAACGGCCTGGATAATAGAAAGACCAACCTCCGCCTTGCAACCCGCGCTCAGAACAATCGCCACACTAAAAAACCCAAAAACAAATGCCATTCAAATTATAAAGGTTTATATTGGCACCGCCGCGACAGAGTATGGCACGTCCGAATTACCGCCAACGGCATAACAAGACATGTTGGCTACTTCAAAGACGAAATCGAAGCCGCCAAAGCGTATGACAGAGCAGCGAAGAAATACCACGGCCGGTTTGCTGCACTCAATTTCCACGATTAGTAGTGAATCAAAAATGTTTAGCCCCGCAATTTATTGCGGGGTTGTTTCTGAGAAAAACTGTTGTGCTAATGGCCCAAGAGGGTAAAATCACATACTGCGGAAAAATAAAAAATGCAAAGCCACAAAGTGAAACTTAGACTATTATGCAGAGTATTCATTAGAGTAATTCTTTCGGTTATTTTTTCAGGTATTTTTTACATCGGCTGGATGGCGGTTGCCATTCCAGTTTTAAAACCAGAAGACTACAGTATAGTTTTGAAAGCCATAATCTGGTTAGCTGCGCCGGTTGTGACGGCTTTAGGCTTTACTACAGGCGTTTTTATATTTGAACTTCTGCCGGGTACGAGAAAAAGCAAATTTCTCAATATTTTCAAATGGTCTTTGATTGGCTGTGCCATCGGGGCTGGGACCGTTGTGTGGTTTGGGCCGATGCTTATTGTTTTTGGAATGTTTGTAATCGGAACAGTCAGCGTTGCATTGAGAGAGTTTGTCATAATAAAAAAGATGAAAGACATAAGAAAACAAGAAGACTTGTGACTTATGCACTAATTTGGCTTGATGGGAATTGCTGATATGTGTATTGTATGGCGTGAGAATAGAGCGTGAGTGTTATGTCAGAACAGATTAGGGGCACATACCTTTGTCTGCTGGATGATGTTAAACTTGAGGACAGTATAAGTCTAGATGAGTTTGATGTAAGGTATTATGGTGTAAAAGAAATCATTTCCTTTTTAAAAGGTTCCAATCAACATGTTAGTTTAGAAGAAAGGCATCGTTTAGAAGCATATTCAAAATTTCCTTGGGCGTGCAGGAAAGAAAATGTCTCTGCAGATGAGCTAAATAAGTGGGGTCACGGATATGCGCAATTAGATTTGTGGCTAAAACATGCCGGAAGAGCATCATGGGAACCATTTACAGAATTGATTAGAACATTGAATTTGCTCAAGGAGTCTCCTGGTCCAGTTATTACAAGACAGTTCTATTTCAGACTATCTCCCAAACCTAAGAAGAAAGCAGAGATTGGCAAAGTAATTTATGAAGAGCCTGCTTTTACCAATGATAATGGTAGAGGTTCTCGGATTAGACCTGGGCTTCTTGAATATGCTTTAGGCTCGAAAGATGTTGCTGATTTTTCGACTCTTAGGGGAGAACTGAACAGATGTTTGTCAAAAGATGATTTACATAATAGCCATCTGCGTATAGCAGTTCATTATTTCGAGAATGGCGATAGAAGACTCGAAGCCTACCCATTACCTGGTTCATTTAATGCCATCGACCCACTGATGTCGTATGATGCAGCTTTGGAAGCGCTCGTAATACCAGAAGAAAGAGAAAAAAATGGAATCAGCAAGAATCTTGCCTCACGAGTTTATAGTATTTTCAAAAAGAAAGAGAAAGTTGAGGATATTCGTAATCTTATGAAACGTGTATTTTGGCTACGTTCTAAAGTAGCACATGGAGCAAAAGCTGTCGAAGAGATTGAGCGTCTGATTATAAGGGAACCAAATGCGGAAATCCGAGATGAAGCAAGAAATATTTGTATTCCAGGAGGAAATTATAAAGAATTGTTTTTGACCAGTTATGAATTTCCCGGATTTTTGGTGAACTTACGGGAAATAACTCGACGTACGATACGTTTTTTCTGCAATGAACAACTTAGGGGACGTCGTCGGGAAGATATCATATGTGGATTAGATAAATGAAAGCTGCAACTGGTATGTTATTCTAAAGAGTTTAGCTTTGATTGCAATTTTGGTTTTGAATAGTGTAGAAGGACAGGGCTCTTCAAAAAAAGGCGATTAGGTCTGCGAAATAATAACAATTATCGAATATTGATTAAGGGACCACAGACATCTAAGTGAAATGCGAGAGGACGAGTCACGATCGACGGGTCACAAATCACGCACGGATGATGTCGGTGATTTTCATTAGGCGGGAGATGTTGTCACGCTCGGCTTCAGCTAATTTGTCAAAAATAAACTTAATGGTCTCGTGCAATTCCGGTATGACAATGTGCTCCAGGACATTGACCCTTCGGCGAGTCATATTCAGTTCCATAGCTAAAAGCCGGGCCTGCTTCTCTTTTTCAGCGAGCTGAATTAAATTATCAAAAGCACGCTCCAAAGCCATCAAGGCAACGTCCATCTCGCCGGATGTCGTTGCGAAGCCATAGCAGATAATCTCGCCGGAAATCTCTTTAATTAGACGCGGCACTCTCACATTCATTATGCGGGCGACCTCAACGGCCAAACTAAATTTCTTTGTCGGAACCTCAAGGGCGGCTTTTACATCCTCCGGCTCCATCGTCGCACGAGCCAACATAAACCGTCGGAAGGTTTCCAAAAGCTCTTTTTCGACCTTCTCACGCAAAGGTTGGATTTCCTTAGTTATATTGATTAACTGCCGGGATATCTCATCGCGTTTCTCGCTTAACAGACGATGTCCTCGGCTGGCAAGTGACACTCGCCTTCGCAAGCGTAATAATTCCATTCGCGTCGCGTTTACATTAGCTAACATAGTATTAGGTTATCAGAGTATCAGGTTATCAGGTAGTAGGCATAAGGTTGCGAATTTCGTCAACCGGTTGCGCTACTCGTTTCGTCTATCGTCTTTTGGTTACGTTTTAAACGACGCTTTACGTTTAACGCAACCGATACGAGCTGCGCAACCGCAACCGGATATTCGTTCCCTGGTATGCTGATTCCCTGACGATCTGATTTCCTTTTCTCCATTTAAACATCTCTTATCTCAGGAATCGTGAAGCAATTTTCCTTCAAGTCCTGTAGAACCCCGCGTAATAAATATTCATCCACATTCGGCGGATTCAGCCGGCGGTTTCATAACTCGTTTGAGCTAACGGAATTCCGCCGTTTTCCGTAGCAGGATTAACGCTGTTATCTGTTTCAGATTTTTCCTTTCGGTCATCAATATCTATTTCAAAATCAGGATTTTGATTTTCAGATTGGGCTGTGTTGTCGTGTCCTGATGGGGGCTGGTCTTGCTTGCGAAATCTCGGCATATATTTTTCTATGAGCTTGATGTCGATACGCTTTAGCTCGACGTTCTCGAACATGCTCAAGAGTTCCCAGCCGAGATCGAGGGTCGTTTCGATTGTGCGATTTTCATAATAATCCTGCGAGACATATCTTTTCTCGAATTCGTTGGCAAAAGTCATATATTTCTTATCTTCATCCGACAGGGCGGCTTCGCCCATAATTGTCGCCAGCTCCTGCATTTCTTTGCCGCGGGCGTATGCTGCGTAAAGCTGATTGTACAGGTCAGCGTGGTCTTCACGGGTTTTGCCTTCGCCGATACCTTTGTCTTTAAGTCGTGACAGGCTCGGCAAAACGTCAACAGGTGGTGAAACGCCTTTTCTATGCAAAGGACGAGATAGTATTATCTGTCCCTCAGTAATATAGCCTGTCAGGTCCGGCACCGGATGGGTCTTGTCGTCCTCCGGCATAGTCAATACTGGTACCATCGTGATAGAGCCTTTTTTGCCTTTGATTCGGCCGGACCTTTCGTAAACAGTTGCAAGGTCCGTATAGAGATAACCCGGATAGCCGCGTCGGCCCGGCACTTCTTTTCTGGCGGCACTAATTTCTCTTAGCGCCTCGCAGTAGTTCGTCATGTCATTTAAGATTACCAACACATGCTTATCGAGATCAAACGCCAGATATTCAGCAGCGGTCAGTGCAAATCTCGGCGTTGCTATCCGCTCAATAGCGGGGTCGTTTGCGAGATTAACGAACATAACGGCGCGCTCAATAGCACCGGTTTCCTGTAGGTCGTTGATGAAAAATTGTGCGGCCTCAAAGGTGATTCCCATCGCAGCGAAGACGACCGCAAACTCTTCAGCCTGGCCGAGAACCGTGGCCTGGCGGGCAATCTGTGCAGTGATGTCATCGTGTGGCAAACCTGAACCGGAAAAAATCGGCAGCTTCTGGCCGCGTACAAGGGGATTTAGGCCGTCAATCGTCGATATGCCGGTCTGGATGAATTCGTTTGGATAATCACGGGCGTACGGATTGATGGGGCTGCCGTTTATATTCATTAGCTTATCCGGGATTAAAGCAGGGCCGCCGTCTTTAGGCTCGCCCAGGCCACTGAACACCCTGCCCAATATGTCCGGCGAGACGCCTAATTCGAGGGGCCTGCCTAAAAAACGAACCGTGCTTTCTTTGACATCTATGCCGTCAGTCCCTTCAAAGACCTGCACGAGCGCTGTGTCTTTTTCCACCTGCAGAATCTGGCCGTGACGCATCGTGCCATCACCAAGCTCGATCTCAACAATATGGGCGTACTTTGCCTCATTAACCATCTGAACCAGCATTAACGGCCCTGCGATTTCAGCAACTGTCTGATATTCTTTAAGCATTTCCAGCTCCTAATTTGGTTAAATTGTAATTGGTTAAATAGTAACCGGTAATAAGTAACCAAATTACCAGTAACCAATTACCAATCTTGAAGTTTCACGTCACCGTTGCGGTTTGTAATTGTTTTATCTGCTTTTCGATAGTTTCCCTTATTTTGGTAATTTTGTTAACATCACTTTCCGGAATATATTTTGCTCTCGCAATTTCCTCACGCACCGCCAGTTTAAAAATGTCCGCCGTTTCAACACCGGCCTCAACTGCATCAAGTGCGCATTTATAAAAGGAAAGTACAGTCTTTAACATTTCATATTGCTTGTTCATCGAAGTAAATGTGTCAACCTCGTGAAAGGCGTTTTGGTGCAGATAGTCCTCACGAACAGACCTGGCTGTTTCAAGTACTAATCTCTCTCTTGGTGATAAAGCTTCCGCACCGACAAGACGGACAATTTCACGAAGCTCGGATTCCTGCTGAAGCAGGCTCATCGCCTGAGCTGTCAGCTCGTGCATTTCCTGTCCCTGGTCCTTATCTTCGAAGCATTCTCTAAGATACTGTTTATAAAACGAATATGACGTTAACCAATCTATCGCCGGGAAGTGTCTCTGATAGGCGAGTTCCGCCTTTAGTGACCAGAAGACTTTAACCACATGCAGCGTTGCCTGGACAACCGAATCCGACAGGTCACCCCCAGGGGGACTTACCGCACCGACAACCGACAGCGCGCCTTTGCGCTCCGGCTTGCCTAAACATGTCACTTGTCCGGCCCTTTCGTAGAACGCAGCGATACGGGCTGCCAGATACGCAGGATATCCTTCTTCCGCGGGCATCTCTTCCAGGCGGGTCGATATTTCACGCATCGCTTCAGCCCATCGGCTGGTGCTGTCGGCCATCAAGGCTACGACATAACCCATATCGCGGAAGTACTCGGCTATGGTGATGCCGGTATAGACCGAGGCCTCCCTCGCAGCGACCGGCATATTAGAGGTATTGGCAATCAGAACCGAGCGTTTCATAAGAGGCTCACCGCTTCGTGGGTCTTTTAGCTCCGGGAACTCAGTCAGAACATCTGTCATTTCATTGCCTCGTTCGCCGCAGCCGACATAAACAACGATGTCGGCATCGACCCACTTAGCTAATTGATGCTGAATGATGGTTTTGCCTGAGCCGAACGGACCCGGCACACAGGCGGTGCCGCCCTTGATGACCGGAAAGAAGCTGTCAACAACCCTCTGGCCTGTAACAAGGATTCTATTTGGTGCAAGCCGAGCCTTCATCAGCCTGGGACTACGAACGGGACATATCTGCATCAACTTCAGCTCGGTCTGCTTACCATCTTCCGATACCACAACCGCTATCTTATCGGTAACGGTGTAATCCCCTTCGTTTATTTCCTGTAGAGTTCCGGATACTCCTGCCGGCACCATAATCTTGTGCAAAACAGGGATAGTTTCCTGAACCTCACCTACAATGTCCCCTTGGCCAATTTTTGTTCCATTTCCTACAGTCGGTTTAAAGTGCCATTTCTTTTCTCTGTTTAAACCCGGCAGGGAGCTTCCCCTGCTCAAATATTCGCCCTCGACTTTCACTAAGGAGTCCAGAGGCCTTTGGATACCATCATAAATGCTTTCAATCAGGCCTGGCCCAAGCTCGACACTCAAAGGAGCTTGCGTATCGATTACCTCTTCGCCGGGGCCAACGCCGCCGGTCTCCTCATAGACCTGAATCGAAGCCAGGTCGCCGTGCAGCTCCACGATTTCGCCAATAAGGTTCAGCTTGCTAACGCGAACAACATCGTACATTCGCGCACCGGTCATATTTTCAGCTACAACAACAGGACCTGCAACCTTAACTACCCGACCAGTTTTTGTCTCATTCATTGTCGAAACCTTCCAATTGTGCGATCCTCGATGTTCGATGCTCGATTCTCGCGAGTATCGAGTATCCAGTATCGAGCATCGATTCATCTACTCAAAATATTTATACCCGTTGCCATTTTCAGCACTTTTCCAAGGGCCTCTGTTGCAAGGCCTTTGGACTCGGTCGTAAACGGCACAGCCACAACACATGGCGTCGGCGAATCCTTGTAAGCTGCAAAAACCTCTTCAGCCGCCTTGAGCTTATCTTCAGCCACGACAACAAGAGCATATTTATTGTCCATTATCTCTTTGGCAGCTTCGATTATCTGCTGCGTCTGGTCCACCGGGTACGTATCCACTCCCAGTGCCGCAAACGGCATTACAAAATTGGTGTCACCTAAAACTGCAATTTTACCTTCCATTATTTCGTCGCCAGTGACAGTAGGGTGGGGCTTTGCCCCACCGGTCTCTATCTTTAGCTCACTTTAGGCACTTTACATTTTTCGTGCTTCGTGCTTTTAAAAGTTTCGGCTCACGAGTCACGAATAAATTAATCTCTTGCTCCATATTTGCTCAATATAGTAACGATTTCTACATTTCCTTCCTGCTGCGCCCACTGTAGAGGCGTCTGGCCGGCATCGGTCTTTGCATTGGCATCGGCACCTTTGGCGATAAGCAGCACGACAATACCCCCGTGACCGTGATTAGCTGCAAAGTGCAGAGGCGTCTGGCCGCGTTTGTCTTTTATATTGACATCAGCACCTTCGTTAATCAGCAGCTCTGCTACATCTGCGTGGTTGTAAACCAGCGCGAAATACAAGGGCGTCCAGCCGTTATTGTCCTTTGCGTTGACATCGGCACCTTTGCCGATAAGGAAATCAGCTATGTCCTTTCGACCCTTCTCGGCTGCAAAATGCAGGATTGTCCAGCCCTTGTTAATCTCAGTATTGATATCGGCGCCGCCATCTATGAGAGTTTCAGCCACATCTATATGGCCCGCATTGATAGCCTCGAACAAGGGCGTTCGGCTCCGCGAATTTTTCGCATTAAGCTCGGCTCCTTTATCAATAAGGAGCTTGGCAATATCTTTATGGCCTCTCTGTGCCGCGAGGTGCAAAAGCGAGTGGCCATACCTATTTTTAGTATTGATATCAGCACCCGTTAAAATATACGATTGAACCATATCAGTATCACCGTCATAAACGGCTTGGTACAGTGATTCATTGGCATCGGAGCGTTTAGCTAAATTCTCAATGACCACCGGATCTGCCTGCTGAGATAGTTCAGCCTCTCTCTTTTGACACCCGACTGCGATAAACATCATTGCCAAAGCCAACCATAATAATTTTATCTGTTTCATTTTAATCACCCTTAAAACTCCTCATATCTTTAATTCGGAGGCTTGTCATCCCCAAGCTGCGCTTGAGGCTGCCACACGTCGTCGTCAGTGACTGTCAGTGTCATGAAATACGATCCAGAATAAGCTGTGTATCAAGGTGATTCTTCTTTGCCGTCAGAATTAATCTAACTGTGCGAATCTCGTTTTCCTTCATTAATAAATATGCGATAATCGGCTGAGGGCCGGCTGTAATCTGAATCGTTGATTTTAAAAATCCCATTAAATGCTCTTGACATTGCTGCTCAATCTTCAGGAACGATTTGTTTGCCGCTGAGTAGCCGGCACCGGCTTCGACAATTCGGTGGTAAGGAGTCACGAAAAATAACGGCCCAAGCGCTTCATAGCCGAGTTCCAGCCCATGCTGCAATCGTTCCAGCTCTATGAAACCTCCTTCAATAAAAACATTTCGCTCCTCCGATTCGGCAAATTTCAGCCGAAGAAGAGTTCGAATATTAGTCAAATCAATTTGTATCCTGAAAAGCCCGGAGAGAAAAATGCTGCCTAACCGGCCTGCTCTATTTAGATTATATTCAGCCTGGATGCTATCGATTGCGTAATCTATTCGGCGGATATCTTTATCTTTATAATACGCTAATACTGCCTGATCGGCTGCCTCGGCCATATATTCAGGAAAAAGCTCATAATTTTCCTGTTCAAAGACCTGCTCAAATAGCTCCGATGGGAAATTGCCGTCGGTGCTGTAATCAGTTCCGAGCGGTTTTTTTGACAATGTTCGCCGCATAGCCAATCGAAGATTGGCGAAATCATCCCGTGTTTTAAAAAGCTCGACGACAGCCCTGTCTATCATTAAATCTGCAAAAAGCTGCCGAACCGCCGAGCGCAGCTTGAGCAGTGTATCCTCGACTTCTGTGAAATTTCCGCCTCTATGCTGCATGGCGTATTCGGTGGATGATAACAGTTCTGCAGCGGCCTCAAAACTTTGTGCATTGGCCATATCCAAAAGGGTGGCTTTGGAGAGCATCTGAATCTGCATCGCCCTAACCTGCGCGGTCTCATAAACATATCGCCAGTCGTCACCACCGATGGTGGGATAGGTGTAAAAATCAACAACAGGTTGCCCGTGTTTTGTAGTCAACATTGTATTAGATTATCGGTATGCCGATTCTTGATACTCGATTCTCGATGCTCGACGAGTATCGAGTATCCAGGATCGAGCATCAAACTGAAAACAGTTCTTTTGCCAATTCAATTTCCAGCTCTCTTCGGGCCTGAGCCAACAGCACCTCAAGCGAAGCATTATTTTTTATCTTGCCATGTTTTAGGATAAAACCACCGCCGAGGTCCTTCCTTTCGTCGGACAAGGTAAGATTTCCCCTGCCGTCTGCCTTGGGCGAAGTCGAGGAAACTGATTGCAATTGCTCATTGACCTGATTTACCAATTGCAGGTCGATTCGTTTCTCGTTTTTGTCGATGATGACTTCTTCGTCGCCGGTTTCAACTGCCTTGAGCATTAGATTGGTTATCAGTTGGCGATACTGGTCGTCCGGCAGATTCAGCAATTGCCCGCGGGCTTGAGTAAAGACTTCGTCAAGTATATTGCGTTTCTCTGCCAGTAAATCCCTGGCGTTCTGCATTCTTGCCGCTGCAAGTAGATGCAATTTCTTGTTTTCAGCAGCCTTTTGAGAAAGAATCTCCGTCTGTTTCCTGTACTCGTCTAATTGCTCATCGTACCCGGCTTGCTCAGCGGCTTCTTTTTCCTGGGCCTGGTTTTGTATCTTCTCGGCCTCTGTTTTTGCATCGGACAATATCTTTTCTGTAACCTGTTCAGCTTCCATAGTTTTGCATCTCACATTGAGTGTTTATGGTTAGGGAATTAAACTACTGCCGGCCAATTAATGCCGAACAGCAGCATAAACATAGTCACCAGCAGGCCGAGAACGGCATAAACTTCGACCATAACGGCGTAAACAACGCCGGCCTTAAATGCCATTTCGGGTCTTTTGGCAGCCATTAAAATACCGCCGGAGCACACCTTACCCTGATAAATCGCGCTTACCAAACCCGCAAATGCAATGGGCAAACACGCTATCAGCACTTCCAAACCTTGTGCGAAGGTCAAATCTGGCACCTTCTTTTCAAAGAAGTGAAGCTGAAGCATGACCATAAACGCAGCAAGAAAGCCGTAGAAACCCTGGGTGCCCGGAAGCACAACCATAATAAACATCTGGCCGTATCTCTCCGGCTTCTCACTCAACACACCCGTAGCACTCCTGCCGGCAGTACCAATCCCGATTGCCGAACCAATACCGGCGAAAAGAGACGCTGACCCTGCTCCAATCAAAGCTAATGTCAGACCACTCATTCTAAAACCTCTCTTTCTCAATTAATTTTTTTTTAGATTCCCTTCGTAACATAGATATGCTCATATTTCTTATTGAGCGGCTCAAATGATCTTCCGCCGCCGGTTATAAACTTTGGGAAGAACTCTACGTATTGAAGCCTCAGAGTATGTACAAATGCACCCAACGCATTTATAGCCATATTAAATCCATGTCCGATAACAAGCACCAGTATCATAGCGATAATGCCGAGTCCGTAAGGTATCTGACCGGCAATCTTGGCAATAACGTTTATTGCCATAGCCAGCCCGCCTGTAACCATCCCCAGAGCCATCAGCCTAAGATAGCTCAGCACATCTCCCATAAAGAATATCGTACTAAAGAGATTGTACAGTCCCATGCCGATTCGACCAGCCCAGCTACCTTCGCGATGACTAAACAGCAGGATTCCTAACGCCGGAGCAAGAGCCGTTACAGCACAAATCTTTCCGATACGAACCGGCAATATCCCAAACTTGCCTGCCAGCAGAAGCACTATGGAATTGAGCATAATCAACCAGGTCAACTGGTCGAAGACAGCGGCTACAAAATTCTTTCGCTTTAGATTATGGCAAAAGGCTATTAGCAATCCTGACATAATTTGTATATATCCAAGGGCCAGTGCAAGCTTGAAGAATGTCATTGGCTTTACAAAAGGATCAAACCACATCAGGTTCTTACGCATTGCTGCGAACTGGGATGGTAAATACTCATGCGCATTACCGAACCAGCCGCCCGTCAGTGCCCCGGCAACGATAGTAACAGCCCCGCATATACCAAGCATCCACACCAGCTTTTTGTCGCCTTGTATCTTCTTAACGAAAAGGAGCGTCAAGGCAACTATTACCAGGCCATAGCCGGCATCAGTAAGACATAATCCAAAGAATAGTGCGAAAAACGGCGCCAGAAATACCGTTGGGTCTACCTCGAAATGTTGCGGCATACCATAAAGACGCGTTATTACCTCAAACGGTTTGATAACGGTCTTATTTTCAATCTCTACCGGCATCTCCTCGCCCTCAGCCGGTTCGACTTTCGTTACACTCGATGCCCCAAAACTCGATACGATCTTTTCCAGGCGGGGATAATCATGTTCCTTCACCCAGCCCTCTAAAAACACTGCGTGCTGTGTCGCCGGAGCATTATCTTTGGCCTGCTCTCTTTTTAAGAGATTCTCGTAATGGTCCAAAAGAATCTGCAGTTTGAGCAGATTTTCAGTCAGTGCTGCCGCGGAATCTATGCGGCTGTTTAGCTGATTTTCAGCCTCTTTTAATTTTTTGGTATGCTTTTTTATCAGTTCTGCTATGGTACCGGTCCAGGTGCCAAAGTTGACAGGCTCGAACTCGGCTGAACGTAGAAACTTTTGCACCTCGCTGGCGTTTTCTTTCAAACAGACAATAAGACAGGCAAATCTATTGCCTGCTGCTCCGACCTGCTGAATTGCACCGGCAAGCTCGGATAATTGTTCCTGGAGGTTCTCAAAGTGGCCCACAGGCAGCAGTCCCGCCAGACAAATTGTCTGTTGAAGCTGGCTGATCTCTTCCACGGGAGTTTGCAGAGATTGCCACGGGCTAAGCTGCTCTAAAGTGCCGCGAAGGCTTTCGCATTCGCTCCTGAGCCTTTCGATCGATGATTCAAGCTGCTCGCATTGGTTGATAATTTTGAAAATTTGCTCATCTGAAACGACATCGTTGTACAATTTCTCATCGACTACCACACGTGGCGAAAGAACGCTGGTCAGGCCCTTTTTGACATCGGAATAATTGTCAAGAAATGCGATGCTCCTTCGCAGTTTGCCCAGCAGCTCTTCGATATCTTTCGGGCGTCGGGTCGCAGCAGCCAGATCGGGCGAATCCTTGCTGACCATTGCCTCTTCAGCATTGAGGATTTGGCAGATACCTTCGCGCTGCAACTTCTCCAAAAGCTCGGATGCCTCCGTGTAGAAGCTCACGATTATCACTTTTGACATTCGGGCTATGGCCATAATAAACCACCGAAAGTGACTGTCATTGCGAGCGAAGCGAAGCAATCTCAAACTCCCGTAAGAGATGGCTTACGCCACTGAGCAAAGAGATTGCCACGTCGCTGCGCTTCTCGCAATGACACTACGTGTCACTTTAGCTCACTTTAGGCACTTGTGTTTTCTTGCAGATAATCCATTACTTTTGTTGCAGCTCCACCAATTTTGCTTCCCACCTTGTTGTGTAATTCCTGGCGTTGCTTTTCAGCCTGTGCTCTCAGGGACTCTACTTCCTGCCGGGCCTGCACTTCCGCCTGATCGACGGCTTCTGAGGTCGCTTTTTTCCTGTTTTGCTCAGTTTCTTCCATGAGCTGACGGCGATGCTCTCGACTCTGTTCAGCCTGCCTGGTCGACTCAGCTTTGGCCTGTTCGATTATCTGCTGAGCCTGCTGCTCAGCCTGTTTGACTCTTTTTATCAGTTCCATTTATCATCCTGTCGCTAAAGAGTTAAAAACAAATAAAATACAATATTATCCGCCGTAGCTCAATAAATAAGTTTGACTGTACAAAACAAAATTTGCGTATCCTTCGACTTCGCTCAGGACAAGCTTATTATTACCCTGACGCGGGATTTATACGCTAAAAAAGCGAAAATAGAACTACATGCTTATTCTCGATAGATTCAGGAAAAAGTTTAATGCTGATTTAGTCTTTTTTCCAGGTTGACTATTTTACATGGACAGAAAATTTAACTCTTTCCTAATGAAATTATATTTTTAGCACATGCCGGCATTAATCCGACGTAAATCGGTCTCCTCAGACAAGCTCGGAGCGGACTTAAAGAAGTTTATCAACCTTAGCTGTAAGCTGCCGTACGTGAGCAAGCGATTTTTTGAACAGATTCCGTTCGGAATCGCTCAAATCAAGCTCAACAATTTTTTCGATGCCGTCTTTACCGAGGACGACAGGAACGCCCACGAAGTATCCGCCGGTACCATATTCGCTATTACAATAGGCACAGCAGGACATCACAGTCTTTTTATCTTTGAGGATCGCTTCAGCCATTTTAACAGTCCCGGCGGCTGGGGCATAAAAAGCGCTGTAGCCCAGCAGATTTACAATTTCGATGCCGCTGTTTCGGGTCCTGTCGATAAGCTCGTCGATTCTTTCTTCGTCGAGCAATTCGGTTACTGGTATTCCGCCGACCGAGGTAAACCGGGGCAGCGGCACCATATCATCGCCGTGACCGCCCAATAAGACGGCATTTATATCCTCAATGCTGACACCAAGCTCCTGTGTGAGAAAGTAGCTAAAACGGGCTGAATCCAAGGCGCCGGCCATTCCCATGATTTTTTTCTTATCGAAGCCGGTAACTTTTGCTGCAGTATGAACCATCGCATCGAGAGGATTACAGACTACAATGATTATGCTGTCAGGCGAATATTCGGCAGTTTTTTTGCTTACGTCCTTGACTATCTGGACGTTCTTGGTGAGCAGGTCGTCACGGCTCATTCCCGACTTGCGGGCCAGGCCGCTTGTTACGATGACAATATTGCTGTCCGCCGTTTGTTCCCAGTCGGTAGTTCCGATAATATCGCAGTCATAAAGCTGAACGGGGCTTGCCTCGGCGATATCGAGGGCTTTACCCTCGGCAAGGCCTTTAACTATATCCAGCAGCACAATATCACCGAGCTGTTTCGTAGCGGCAATGTAGGCAGTTGTTGCACCAACATTGCCGGCCCCGACTATTGTTATCTTATTCCTCAGCATATAAATGTTCTCTTTCGTAGTTGGTGAATGGTAACTGGTAATTGGTAATTGAATTTACCATTTAACCAATAACCATTTAACCAATCACCAAAAGGACAAAGATTATATACAAAAAACGACACATTGCTAATAAAAAAACGCATTCAGTACCTCATAAGTTCGGCTCTAATTACGGCTCCTTCCGAAGGAAACGTCAGGCCGCGATCAGTAAAATCACCGTTGCGAAGCTTTGTTCGTTTCCAGACGCTATTATCGTAAACACCTTCCTCGACGAGGAGAAACTGGACGCCGGTGTATTGCGACCCCAAGGACGGCTTGAAGTCAAGGGCGGCATCAAAACCAACGAAAAGAAATTCGTTCTGCCCTAATTGGCCGACCAGCACACGGCCCGATGGTTCCGGCGGGCCTGTAGGGCTTAACGGCTGACCGGAACTCCGGCGCGGCGGACGAAAGCGAACCAAAATATCGTATCCGTCGAAATATAACATGCGTCCCGGTATAAATTCTTCCTCAACCGCCGCCTGCAATTTTCCCGCTGCCTGCAGCTCTGCGATTTTAGAGAGCACAGGTTTTACCACCCGGAAACTCTTGGCCATAGGGACAAACATCGAACTCAATTCGCTTCCTGGGCCGTAATCGATGCCGAATGGCGTGAAGCCTACCGCCGAATAGTCCGCCAACGCATAAAAGAAGTAACGCGCGTATTTCACACTTCCTCTGGTTTCGACTACGAGCAGGGGATTATCCGGGCGGCTGTAACGTGATAAAATCTCCCGGTAGATGATAGGCGACTGGTGGTAAATGTCCGGGCCAATCATGTCGATATCAGGTGCCGATGCCTTCCAGAGGTCCAGCATGTGTGACACAGCTCCGCCGCTCGGGTAGCTGTCGCCCGGACGGTCGAATTCCATGAATCGGTCGTTTGTTCCTTCTCCACCCATCCAGACATTGACAAACGTCGGCAGCGGATAAATCTCTTTGCCGGCGCGAGCAACCTCATTGAGAAAGGTGGAAAGATAATACGCGGTAAAGGCCTCTTCTGCGTGTCTATTGCCGAAGACCTCTTTCCACGTACCCGGCTGTTTTTTGAGGGCATTAACGAGTTTCTCCGGCACGGGGCCGTTGAATAAGCTCGATGCTTGCGGCGAATAATCACGTGGAGAATACCGCAGGCCCGGCTCGTTTTGGACCTGCATGAGGATAACGGTGTTGTGGTTCTCGTCGATTTCCCGCAGGTGCTTCATAAGCTCTGAGTAGGCTTTGCGGTCGGCTTCCATGTTCGCCTGCGAATGCGGCGAAAGCACTCTTATAGGCTCGCCGGCCTTATTGATGACCCTGTGGAAACGTTCAGGATTAGACTTGACCCATGCAGGAACATAGTCCATCGTTCCGTTTTTCCAGGTAGCAAACCAAAGTAAAATGGCCCGCAAACCGTGCTCACGTGCGCCGCGAATAATCTGGTCGAGCGCGCCGAATTCAAATCGACCTTCCTCAGGTTCGATTTGTTCCCAGTAAACCGGAAATTCCACCGTATTTGCATTCAGCTCCCTGAGCTTGGGCCATGCCCGCTCCATCCGCTCCGGAAAGGCACTTGCATTGCCAACCTGGCCGCCGAGGATGATAAAGGGCTTGCCATCAACAAACAACTGTATGACTTCACCATTCTTGCGAAGCTGTGGAATATTCCCGCCGGCTGCTCCATAAACCGGTGCAGACAATCCAGCTACAACGAGATAGATAATTAGCGCTCTAAACGTACCTGTATAAATCACATTTCTTGCGAGCATTGGATAAGCCTCCTTTCTCACCGCAAATATCGTTTCTTGACGTTCCCTACAGGACGCCTTTCGGTGGATTCTCGATGCTTGACGAGTAACGAGTATCTAATATCGAGTATCGAGAATTTTAACACCGGCTCGTAATTCTACAAAGTATCAGCGAAGATTGAACAAAATTTTAAAAGTAGAATGTAGAGTGCGAAATTTCGTACCATTTTAACTTAGGTATGGTGATTACCCGTCCTCCGTTTCATCCTTCGTAGTAACAACGGAGAATGGAAGCACTGCGAAGGGTGGATCCCCAAAGGACAGGAGCGGACAAGTAGTGTCCAATTCTACGAATAATGATTGAGATCAGCGGTGAGCGTTTAGTGAGTCCGCAAGATTGAATGGTTGTTGTTTTTCCTTGCTTTTCCCGACGATTACAACAATAATAGAACAAATATAGGCGAGATTCTCAACCTCGATTTGCACTTATATTTATATAAGGAAACCACATAAACATAGTTGGGAGTGAATAATGCTACAATCATTCCGTAATAATACAAAACTCCAAGCGGTGGTGCTTAGCCTCCTTGGAATTCTATTGTTAATCGAAGCCTTATTCATTCAAGTACCCTTTTGGTTAAGTGCTTGTTACCAGAGAAGAATACAATCATGGCGTGTTGTGCTTCCTCTTGACTTCGGAACAATGAATACATATCAAGTGAGCTTTCAGCCAACCGAATCATTGATAGGTAATCCCATGCTTAGAATGCGTGGCCCCTTACTATCCGAATTTAATAAGACTCATATAGGTGGCAAGAATATACCTCCGCACATTCTTCAAGAGTCATTTTATAAAGCTGCAATTGATTTTAAAGTGTCCTGGAAGGTGCTTGATGAAGACAAGGTTTTTGATTCAGGTGTATTTGGCCCCAATGATGTTCATGCATGGTCATACCCATATTATGTTTACTATAAGGCCGAAGACTATTCAGGTTATCGCCATCTGGATTGCGGAAAGGCTTATTCATTAATCGTTGAACTTATAAAGCCTTGCGAAGCTTTGAACAAATTCAAGCCTGTTTTTACTCTGGGCCCAGCACCAATGAAAAACTATATTTCTGTTGCCAGAAACTTCCTAATGTTAACTATACCTTTATTTACTCTTGGGATAGTTTTGCTAATTGTTGCAGCCCTGAAATACAAAACCTTTAATAAAGAGAATACCAATATATCCCAAAATGAGCGTTATTAGCGATCTGTCATATCATTGTTGCCCAACATAATAATATCCAACACGATTCAGCCCGTGAGAATCAAAGGTGAGATTTCATCGCACCCTACCTTAGAAAACTCGCTGGTTTGGTGTTTGTGATTATACCGACCTGCTGATATGAAAGCAAATAGAATATCATACATAAAAGTTAAACGGTTGCGGTTGCGCGACTCGTATCGTCAATCGTCTTACGGTTGCGTATTAAATGCCGTTTTACGTTCTACGCAACCGATACGAGCAGCGCAACCGGTCAACGAATAACGCTCTTTAGTGGGCTTGGTGCGATTCATCGCACACTACCTCCTAAATGTGCTTCTGTGCAACAATGAAGCTTTAATGAATGCTAATGTTCTTCGGCAGGCCAGTCTCGCTGCGTCGCCATCCGCCGTCGGCCAAAGCCTATGGCGGAGGCCGAAGCTTTGGAGCATTGTCGATACAAAATTCCAGGAAGGATTATTCAGGATTGTTCTTCGTGGGATTAAGGCATCCTCAGCCAATTTTCCGCAAGCATGCGTAAATCATCAATATTTATCTTGCCGTCGTTGGTAAAGTCAGCTGCTCGACTGAACTTGTCCCTAAGGGGCTTGTCGAAGTCTTCGCTGAATTTTTTAGAGTCGTTTTGCTGCCAGTGAATAGCAAACAAGGCAAAGTCGATGAAGTCTACATCGCCGTCGAGGTTTATGTCGCAAGTTTCGGGTATGCCCTGGAACAGATGCACTTTTCCATCACCGGCTCCGATGAGAACATCAGGATAACCATCGTCGGTCCAAAAGCAGACGGACGGCCTGGAGCGTGGAGAGCCGACAAGGTCGATTGGAACGTCATTGGACTCGACAGGCAAATAGCCTGAGAAAGTTGGCAGGTAATCGGGGCCAAGATTGCGGTAGAACAGCAATTGGCCATCGGTGTTGCCTGTAAGCAGGTCGGCCTTTCCGTCACGATCCAAATCGAAAATTACAGGGCTGGAACGCCGAGACGGCACAATCAGGTCATGGTCATCCTCCTGGACGAATGTTCCTGATGGCAGCAAAGACCAGAAAAGAGGAACTTCGTCACTGCATCCACAGTTCAGAAAGATGTGTATCTTGCCATCAAGCGCACCGGTTACCAGGTCGGTTTTGCCATCCATGTCCCAATCCAGAAACGAAGGTGTTGCCCGTGCCCCTACGTTGATTAGCACGTCGAGCTCTGAATCAATCAAAAATGTCTGGACGTCCGAGCCTCTGTCAAAGGCAGGCTCGTTGTTGTCGCTGATATTGAGGAAGGTTTTAATAGTCCCATCAGACAGGCCCATAAGCAGGTCTTTACGGTCGTCCGAATCCCAATAGATAACGCGGGGAAAGCATCCCATACAACCCGCGGCTGGGACTGTCAGGTCGGCGTCTTGGGATTGTACAAAAAAGTAATCTGTAAACTTAGGGCTGGATTCGGTTCCTACATTGAGATAAACACGAACCTTGCCCGGTGAATAAGAACCACTTCCCTGACCGATGACAAGGTCACGCAATCCATCGTTATTCCAGTCCACAAACGAAGGCACCGAGTAGCCGGGTACCTTGATGTCACCGCCGTTGGCTTTAATTATCTCTTCGGGTCCGAAATTGATTGGTGAAGCTTGCTGTGGCGGGTCGGCCGGTGCTATCGACAAAAAGCAAAAGGTGAACAATGTTACTAATATATGATTCATCACACGCCTGCCCCGCTAAACAAAAAAAACCGCCAGCATCAACTCCTATCTGCGGATAAATTGGCGGGAAACAAAAAGCTAATTATAGTTAAATTTATTATATTCGATTAAGGACAAAAAGTCAAGAGAAACCGGATTGCGAGATTTCCCCGGGTGCATGCCAAGATTATTCGTCCTTCGCAGCCCCTAAGGGGCGGAGAATGGGTTGGTAAAAATCTGCGGAGAGAAAGCTTGACAAGTCAGGGTCATTTCGACTGTAGGCCCACATTGGTGGGCCGAAGCGGAGAAATCTGCTTTGAAGGCAGACCTCTCCACTCGGCCATACGGCCTCGGTCGAGGTGACAAAAGGCGACCAGCCATTATAGATTGGGATAATAGGTAATATTATTGCGTCTACTTCACCTACGAATTTGACATGCACCCAGATTCCCCCAATTTTGGGATTGTCCTGATCTGATTTCAAACCTTCGGTTTGCCTTATGGTGTCTTTCTGGTTAAATGGTAATTGGTAATGTACGTGTTTAGCCAAGCGTGGCATGCACAGCCATCCCCAAGCTACGCTTGAGGATGCCACGCGTTTTTCTAAATAGTATTGGGTGGCAGCCTCAAAGCCGAAGCCTGCCTTCGCCGAAGCGCTACGCGCAGGCAGGGTTTTGGGGATGGTTTTCCATCCAGTTGAACATGTACTTGGTAATTACCAATTACAACAGCTTTTTGGATAAATCTGCATGGAAGCAACCCTCAAACACACCTTCAACAGGACCTGTCATATATATCTCTTTATTGTCGCCGATTTCTATAAGTAAGTTTCCGCCGGGCATTTTTACATTTATGTTTCTGTCAACAAGTCCTAACTTATGAGCCGCTGCTGCTGCTGCGCATGAGCTGCTGCCCGAAGCCAGGGTATATCCGGCCCCTCTTTCCCAAATCCTTATCTCGATATTTTTCCTGTCGGTGACCTTTAACAATTGCATGTTAATTCGGTTTGGAAACATCTCGTGATTTTCAACAAAAGGCCCAAGCTGCCTTGCCTTTTCCTCGCTCACCTCCGCCATCGGAATAACGCAATGTGGATTGCCGATGGAAAGACACGTCACTTTGTATTCAACTCCATTAACTTCAAGCGGTTCATTTACGACTTCTCGCCTTTTTCCCGTGACCGGTATTTCGGTACTCAGGAAGGTGACCTTACCCATGTTGATTTTAATCAGGTTCGCTGTGTCGTCTTTTATTTCGACTTCAACAATTCCGCCTAATGTCTTGATACTGAAATTTCTTTTATCAACGTATTTGCTCTCAAATAAATACTTGGCAAATATTCGCAGTCCGTTGCCGCTTTTCTCAGCTTCACTGCCGTCGGGATTGAATATACGCACTTCGAGCATATCATCGTTTTTAATAGGGCCGTACAATATACCATCCGAGCCGACTCCGAAATTTCTATCGCAGATAAGCTGAATTGTTTCCAGTGTCAGCTTAATATCTTTTACGTTTGGATCAATCACTATGTAATCATTTCCAAGTCCGTGGTATTTCTTAAAATGTACTTCCATAATTTCCGCTCCGAAGTATTCACGCCAATTTTAGCTCCATAAACTCAGCACCTTCAATCGGATTGTATCTGTATTG
>CAZQKO010000019.1:0-22927 GCA_964593945.1 uncultured Pirellulales bacterium
GGCATCGGGCTTTGCAGCCGGCCGCAATAGAGCGGGTTATTTGGATAGGTTCTAAACATCAACCGCTGCCTAATTTTGCCTTTACCCAGTCAAGAACATAGTTTATGATTCTTTTAACATGTATAGAAAGAAGTGCGTATTTGGGAATAAACAACTCTTGAAAATACATTAGCCTTGGGTAAAAGAAGCGACTCCTGCTTTGGATTCCTGCGAAGCGGGATCCCTCGCAAGGGGGGAGCTCATCCCCATGAAAACGGGTATAGGTGAGGACGATTGTGACAGAAGCTCAAAAACCTTCCAGTCAACTTAAGATTCTCATTGCGGATGATCAGCCCGATGTGCTGAAGGCACTGCATTTGCTCCTCAAGCCCGAAGGTTTTCAGGTTGAGACGGCCTCTTCTACAGCCCAAATAATTGAGGCCGTCAAGTCCCGGGATTTTAACATTGTTCTCATGGATCTCAACTACGTGCGCGGTGAGACCTCTGGGGAACAAGGTCTCGATGTGCTTTCGAGGATTCAGCAGATTGATTGTTTGCTTCCCGTAGTTGTGATGACAGCCTGGAGCAGTGTCGAGCTGGCTGTAGAAGCCATGCGTCGAGGGGCCCGTGACTTCATGCCCAAGCCATGGAATAACGAGCGTTTATTGACGGTCTTGCGTACGCAGATCGAACTTAGTCAAGCCCTAAGAAAGAGCAGGCAGCTCGAGCAGGAGATCGTCTACCTCAAGAACGAGGACTCTCAATCACTGATTGCCGGGTCGCGCACGATGCAGCCTGTATTAGAAGCCATCGTCAAAGTGGGGCCTTCCGATGCTAATGTGCTTATCACCGGCGAAAATGGAAGTGGAAAAGGTGTAGTGGCTCAGGCCTTACATACAGCATCCGGCAGAAAAAACAAGACCATGGTTACCGTCAATACGGCCAGCATCCCGGAGACCGTGTTCGAAAGCGAGCTGTTCGGACACGTGGCGGGTGCTTTTACAGATGCCAAGTCTGACCGTTTGGGACGGTTCAAACTGGCTGACGAAAGCACGTTGTTCCTTGATGAGATTGCCGCCATACCGGCAAGGTTGCAATCCAAACTGCTGCGTGTTCTTGAGAGTGGCCAATTCGAGCCTATTGGATCGTCAAAGACTTGTTGCGTAGATGTACGTGTAATCTCTGCGACCAACGCAGACTTGCAAGCAGAGGTGAGCCAGGGCAGTTTTCGCCAGGATTTGCTCTACCGCCTAAATACCATTGAGATTCACGTGCCCCCTTTGCGGGACCGCAAGGATGACATCCCAATTCTTGCCGCGCACTTTTTGCGAAGCTATGTCACCAAGTATCGCAAATCCATTACCGGCTTTGATATGGCTGCCATGCAGTTATTGTGCTCCTATAATTGGCCCGGCAATGTGCGTGAGCTCGATCATACAATCGAGCGGGCTGTTCTGATGACACAGGAAAAGCTCATACAACCACAAGAGCTTGGTCTGCAATCCAAAGTGGATGAAACAGTTCGATTTGGAGATATGACGCTCGACGAAATAGAATGTTCAGCCATTCGCAAAACACTTACACGATTTAACGGTGACATCAGTAAAACCGCCGGAGCCCTTGGGCTCAGTCGTGGTGCATTGTATCGACGCATGGAGAAGTACCAAATTCGATAAAATGAGATTCGAACGCCAAATCCTAATCCGGTTGCTGGTAATCGGCTTGGTGGCTTTCTTAGTGTCGATGTGGTTTGTGTGGACGAGTGATTACTCCATCCAGACACAAATCATGTTGACGGTTTTGATACTCCTGCCATGGGTAGGTTTTGCTCTCGGCCTTAAAGCCAAAGTTGTTTTTCCTCTGCGTACGATATCGAACATTCTGGAGGCGATACGGGAAGGTGATTATTCTCTGCGTATTCGCGGTGCCAATCGTGAAGACGCCATGGGAGAGCTGATTTGGGAAGTTAATGCCCTGACCAGGTCGCTACAGGATCAGCGTTTTGGTGCGATGGAAGCTATGGCTTTACTGCGTAAAACATTGGCACAGATAGATGTCGCCATGTTTGGCTTTAACCAGGAGGGTAAACTCTGTTTAGTTAACGATAGCGGCCAACAGGTCTTAGGCAAAAACGAGAAAGATATACTTGGTCTTCATGCCAAAAGTTTGGGACTTGCAAGCTGTTTAGACGGAGCCACGCCACGTGTCATGGATTTGGTACTTGCAGGAAGTATGCGCCGTTGGGAACTGCGCCGTACAACCTACCGAGAAAAGGGCGTATCGCATCAGCTAATCTTTCTATCTGACCTGACGCGTACACTCCACGAGGAGGAACGCCTGGCGTGGAAGCGATTGATCAAGATTATACGTCACGAGATCAATAACTCTCTCACACCCATTCAATCGGTTGCGCAAACTCTTCTAACACGGATCAAACGAGATCCATCCCAAAGTCAAGGGCAAGAGGATATACAGGAAGGATTGGAG
Source organism: uncultured Pirellulales bacterium (assembly GCA_964593945.1). Lineage (GTDB taxonomy): Bacteria > Planctomycetota > Phycisphaerae > Sedimentisphaerales > Anaerobacaceae > CAZRMQ01. The sequence continues at coordinate 2,467 of CAZQKO010000019.1, forward strand.
ATTATAGCCGCACGTTCTGAGGAGCTTGGCCGGTTCATTGCGTCGTATTCAAAACTTACACGATTGCCTGATCCGATATTCGACAAGGTAAAAGTATATGCGTGGATACAGCATGTGACCGGCCTTGAGAAGCGTGTAACTGTCACCATCTATACAGGACCCGATGTGACAATTGAGGTAGACCGAGGTCAGATGGACCAGCTGTTGATTAATCTTGTAGCTAACGCTGTGGAGGCCAGCCTGGAAACCAAACCTGATGGCGATGGTGAGGTAGTGGTCGGATGGTTTGTTGAAGGCCGGTACTTGCAGGTGTGGGTTGATGATGATGGACCTGGTTTTGATGATTCCAGGGATGTCTTTGTGCCGTTTTTCACAACAAAAGCGAAGGGATCGGGTATAGGTCTGGCCTTGAGTCGCCAAATAGCTGAGGCACATGGAGGGCATCTGACGCTCGAAAACAAACCCAATAGAAATGGCTGCCGAGCATGTTTGTGGCTCCCTATCGCTCACAGTTAAAGCTAAATGAGAAAACACGCATCACAGGTTGAATGTTTCGCCAATATACGTAAGCAGTGTTCGTAATTGGGCGCATGGTTTTCAAATCCGGACATATCCGGCTCGGCAAACAGCCTTTTAGTTCATGTCAATCCTTGTTTTTCGGCTAATAATGCAATTCCAACATAATGAAACTGCTGGCACATAACTTGCGTCTGGAAAAGGCATGGATATACCACGAAAAAATTCTAAGCGTAATCGTTGGCTTCGTCGAGGATTGTATATCATCATTATTCTGAGTCTTTTGGGATTGACTACACTGGGATTATCACGTTTGGAACCGGCGGCTCGCTCTGTAGATCGTCGCACGCTCTGGATTGATACGGTCAAGCGTGGTCCTATGGTGCGTCAGGTTAGAGGTGTCGGCAACCTGGTTTCCGAGGATGTATTAATCGTTCCTGCGACAGTGGGTGGCCGTGTTGTGCGGATTCTGGTAGAGCCGGGCGCGGTAGTTGATGCCAATACCGTGATTCTGGAGCTGAGTAATCCTGAGCTTGAGCTCCAGTGGCTGAGCGCTCAGTCTGAATTGAACTCAGCAAAAGCTCGATTAGATGCCCGAAAAACCCAGCTGCAGGACCAATTGCTGGGTATGGAGGCGGATCAAGCTCGGATGGAGGCCAATATCAGAGAAGCCAAGCTGACCCTGCAGGTGGACCAGAAACAGTTTGATGAGGACCTTATTTCGGAGCTCAATTTATCGCTCTCCAAGGCCCGTGTAGAAGAACTGGGAAAATTGCTGGAAATCAGTAAAAAACGGCTGGCTATGTATCGCGATCAGACATGCACAGCACAATTGGCCGAGCAGGAGGCGACCATTCAACAGGCGGAATCTTTGTTTAATCTAAGAAAGAGCCAGATCGATTCCTTGTTTGTGCGTGCCGGTACAGCCGGTGTTCTGGCGTCTGTAAAGGATAAAATAGAATTAGGCGAGTCAATCTCTGCCGGTACGGTCTTAGCCAAAATTACCAATCCAAAACGTCTTAAGGCCCAATTAAAAATTCCGGAAGTACAGGCACGGGATGTACGCATCGGCCTGTCCGCGGAGATAGACACATATAATGGAACGGTTGCCGGGAAGGTATTCCGCATTGATCCGACGGTAATGGAGGGCAATGTAACAGTGGATATCAAGTTAAACGGCGAACTGCCTGATGGAGCCAGGCCGGATTTATCTGTAGTTGGTACGATAGAAATCGAACGCTTAAACGACATAATATATGTAGGCCGGCCGGTTTTTGCATCCAGCCAAGCGACTGTAGAGCTATTCAAGCTGATCGAAGACGGCAAATACGCAGTACGTACACGCGTCCAGCTTGGACGCAGCTCGGTAAGCACGATAGAAGTCATAGAAGGCCTTACGCCCGGCGATGAAATAATCCTTTCGGATATGTCGCAGTGGGATGAACATGATAGAATCAGATTAAAGTAGTTGTCAGTTGACATAAAGGCTGAAGGCTGTGAACTGACAACTGCAAACTGAAATAGGGAGTTAAGAAATGACAACATTATTAAACGACATCATGTTCGGCTGGCGGCAGCTTAAGAAAAGAAAGGTAACGTCCGCCGCAGCCATCCTGTCACTCGCTCTGGCGATTGGGGCTTGCACAGCGGCATTTCGCCTCATCGATGCGCTGCTGTTGCGGCCTTTGCCAGTGGCCCACCCGGAACGGCTCTACGCTGTCACCCGTCAAGGGACCTTTTTCGATGGGCGGGTCTATACAGGCGAAAATTATTGGGCATATCCGGCGTTCCTCCAAATGCGCGCCGCAGTGAAGGATCAGGCCGAGTTGCTGGCGATATCGTATGCGAAGCGGATGGATCTGACTTACAAGTCGGATCAGGAGACGGAAAAAGCGTGTGTGCAATACGTTTCAGGGTGGATGTTCGAAACGTTCGGACTCCGGCCCGCCTTGGGGCGACTCTTGATGGAAGTAGACGATGTCAAGCCTGGCGACCATCCGTATGCCGTGCTCTCTTATGACTATTGGGCGCGCCGCTTCGGACACGACCCACAAGTGATCGGGCGCACTTTCCGGCTGGGCGCCGACCGTTACGAGATCGTCGGAGTTGCGGTGAAACCCTTCACCGGTACCGAGCCAGGCACAGTCACCGACATCTTTGTCCCCATGATGATGAATCCGGCGGTGACTCGCTCGGATGCGGCCTGGTTCCGGACGCTGGCGCAGCTCAAGCCGGGTGTGGCCGTTGAACCTGTTCGCGCGAGATTGCACGCCGCCTCTCGAGCGTTCGAAGAGGAGAGGGCGAAGGAGTGGACCAACAAAGAGATGATTGATAGATGGCTCAACCAGACGGTCGTACTGGTACCCTCGGCCGCGGGCGCCTCTGGAATGCAGAAGGATTACCGCCGTTCGCTCCTGGTGCTCGGCGTGTTGGTAGCGCTGGTGTTGTTGATTGCCTGCGCGAACGTCGCCAACCTGTTGACGGCTCAGGCGACAGCGCGAGCACGCGAGATGGCGCTGCGAGTCTCGATCGGCGCGGGACGATGGCGGCTGGTGCAACTGGTCCTGGTGGAAAGCGCCTTGCTTGCGTTCTTCGCGGCCGCAATCGGCGCGTTGCTCGCCGGGTGGTCAGCGCCGTTCGTGGTCAGCACGATCAATCCACCGGACAACCCGGCACGCTTGGCTCTTCCGACAGATTGGCGGGTACTCGGATTCGGCCTGGCGATGACCCTCATCGTCATGCTTCTGTTCGGTCTAGCGCCCGCGTTGCGCGCCTCCGCGGTCAAGCCGGCGAGCGCGCTCAGAGGCGGAGAGGACCCGCACTCGCGCCATCGCTTGATGCATGGGCTGATCGCCGCACAGATCGCCTTCTGTTTTCTCGTGCTGTTTGTCGCCGGCCTGTTTATCGCCACCTTCGATCAGTTGTCCAATCGGCCGACCGGCTTCTCCGCCGACCGGCTTCTCACGCTCGAGACGGTGACGCAAGGCGCTCAGCCACCAGTCGTTTGGGACCAGGTGGCCGAACGTCTGCGCACCGTGCCGGGTGTCGAGACGGTCGCGCTGGCAGGATGGCCGCTACTTAGCGGGCACTCCTGGAACGGCACTGTTTCGATCAACGGCGCGCCTCCCGGCAGCGTTTTTGCCTACTTTTTGAATGTCTCGCCCGGTTGGATCGATGCCATGAAGATTCCCGTCATCGAAGGGAGAGACTTCCGCGTGAGCGACACCTCTCACGGAGTTGTGCTCGTCAACCAAGCGTTCGCAAAGCAGTTCTTCAACGGGGAGAGTCCAATTGGAAAGTCATTAGACTACGGCGGTAATCTCTACGAGGTTGTGGGCCTCGTCCGCGATGCTCCATACCGCAGCCTGCGGGAGCCCATTCTGCCGCAGGCCTATTTTCCGTTTCACTCTATCAACGCCGAGCCAATACGCGAAAGGACGTTTATTGTGCGCACATCCGGGTCGAACCCGCGTGCGCTGGCCTCCATCCTGCGTCGGGAAGTGGCGCAAGCGCGGCCCGATTTTCGCGTCAACAACATCCGCACACAATTGGAAATCAATCAGTCGCACACCGTCCGCGAGCGGCTGCTGGCCAGACTGGCATCGTTCTTCGGGCTGGTCGCGCTACTGCTCACCGGTGTTGGCGTGTATGGGGTGCTCGACTACTCGGTGCTGCAACGGCGGCGCGAGATAGGCATTCGCATGGCGTTGGGCGCGCAGGGACGGGAAATACTTGGCTTGATCGTTGGCCAAGGGATGCGACTGGCCGGGATTGGCGTGGTCATTGGGCTGACCGCAGCCTTCGCGCTGACGCGTCTGCTAACAAGCCTGCTTTACGAAATCAAGCCCACGGATCCAGCAACACTTGCGGGTGTAATCCTGTTGCTCGCTCTTGTGGCCGGGATTGCCTGCTGGCTGCCGGCCCGGCGGGCGGCGAAGATCGATCCGATGGAGGCGTTGAGATATGAATAAACAGAACACAGAATACTGATGGAGTCATAACATGACGACTATTTTACATGACATCAAATACGGATTACGCATATTACTGAAGAGTCCCGGTTTCACGACTGTGGCGGTGCTGACGCTCGCGCTTGGAATCGGGGCGAACACCGCAATTTTCAGCGCGATCAATGCCGTTTTGCTCCGTCCCTTGCCTTACTTCGAAGCGAACCGCATTCAGGTCCTGTGGACAACCAACCCCAAGTTTGCTGCGATGGGCTACCCTGAGATACCTAACACTTACAACAATTTCACCGAGTGGCGAAACCAGAGCCGATCCTTCGAGTCCGTGGCGGCTTGCCGTCCTGTGTATCGCACCCTCACGAACGGCGACACTCCCGAACGAGTGGGAGCAACCATCGTCACGCACAATTTCTTTGCTCTGTTCAGCGTAACGCCCAGGTTGGGAAGGGGGTTCACCGAGCAAGAGGATTCCCCCGGCCGGAACCAGGTGGCCGTGATCAGTTACGGATTGTGGCATCGGCAGTTCGCAGGGGACCCCGCAATAGTCGGGGAAACGGTGATGCTCGATGGTGTGACACACACAGTGGTGGGTGTCATGCCCCCCGAGTTTCAGTTCCCGCGGGGAGACGAACTGCATGCCGGTTTTGGCTACGCGCCACGGGTTGACGTGTGGATTCCGTTCGGTTTGGGCGTCGCAGATTGGACTGGACGAAACCTGAACCACCTTGTCGCGCTCGCTCGGTTAAAGCAAGGTGTCACCCGCCAGGCCGCACAGGAGGAACTCAACGGAATCGCCGCAGGTCTCGAGAAACAATTTCCCCAGGACAACGCCGGCATGGGCGTAAAACTCGTGCCCTTGCGGGATCAGATGGCATCGCTTTCTCGCACTCCTCTGTTGATGTTGTTTGGAGCCGTGGGACTGGTACTGCTGATCGCCTGCGCCAACATTGCCAATTTGTTGCTGGCGCGTGCCAAGACGCGGCAGAGGGAGATCGCGATTCGCGGTGCGCTCGGTGCGGGCCGCGCACGCATTGTCCGGCAACTGCTGACAGAAAGTCTGTTGCTCGCGGGCCTGGGTGCCCTGCTCGCCGTAGGTTTCGCACAACTCGGGATCACAGCCTTGCTCAAACTCGGCCCGGCGAATATTCCCCAACTTCAGGAAACCCGGCTGGATCTGGTCTCATTTTTGTTCACTGCGGCGGTCACCGTGCTGACTGCATTGATCTTTGGCTTCGTTCCGGCGCTTCAGACTGCCAGGATAAACTTACAACAGGCTTTCAAGGCCAGTAGCGGGAGCGTGACCGGCGGAGGCAGGCGCCTGCGCGGGGTGTTCGTTGTTTCCCAAATCGCGCTGGCACTGACGTTGCTGGTCGGTTCGGGGTTGCTGATTCGCAGCTTGGTCGCAGTTCTGGCTGTGGATTCGGGCTTCCAACCGGACTCGGTCTTGACATTCGAACTGAGCCTCCCCGACAAATACAACGACTACCAAAGGCGTGTCGCTTTCTTTGATCAGTTCCGCAACCGCCTCGAATCCATGCCGGGAGTCAGGGCAGTCGGCGCCATCTCTTTTCTTCCACTGGGTGGAAGCGGCGACAGCCTAACGTCGCTCGAGATCGAGGGTGCACCACCGTCGAAAAACAAGGATCGGATTACGACCGAGCGGCATATCGTGGCGGGTGGTTACTTCCAGGCCATGGGCATAACGCTGATCAAAGGCCGCTTCTTCACCGACCAAGAGGGATCCCATGGGGTCCCAGCGGGGCTGGTCATTAACGAAACGCTCGCTCGCCGGTTCTTCGCCGCTCAGGATCCCATCGGAAAACGGCTCAAGTTTGGAGATGTGTCAGGAAGGAATTGGCGGGAGATCGTGGGCGTGGTTCACGACGTCAAAAGCATGTCGCTTGAGACCCCAACCCGACCACAGATCTACGAACCCGGGGTGCCGAATTGGGGGGAGAATAGCATTATGTCGATAGTTGTCCGAACGAGCGGAGATTCACGCAGTTTAGCGAGCAGCGTTCGCGCGGAACTCAAAGCCATCGATTCCGGGGTGCCTCTCGCCAAGATCCGCACGATGGAAGAGGTCGTTGACGACACGGTCGCTGGCCGGCGATTCAACATGCTGCTGCTTGGCCTCTTCGCTGCTCTAGCCCTTGTGCTGACCACCATCGGCCTTTATGGTTCGGCATCTTACTGGGTGAGTCAGCGCACGCGGGAGATCGGCATTCGGATGGCGTTAGGGGCGCAGCGTGGTGACATTCTGCTTCAGGTCATGAGGCAGGGCTTGAAGCTTACTATTCTGGGCGTGACTGTTGGGCTTGTCGGAGCGTTCGCTCTCACGCGTGTTCTGGCGCACCTTCTGTTCGGAGTCACTCCCAGAGATCCGCTCACCTTTGCCGGCGTGGCTCTCCTGTTGATGGCAGTGGCCTTGTTTGCCTGCTGGCTACCGGCCCGGCGGGCGACAAAGGTCGATCCGATGGAGGCGTTGAGATATGAATGAGGACAGAATACAGAAAACAGAAGACAGAAGTCAGAATAGATATAAATACAGTGAAACAAAATATTCTGCGTTTTGGCAACTGACTGCTTGTAAATTAGATAGAGGTCAGTTGCGAACTATGAACTAAGAAAATCTGGAGAAAAAATATGGCTGAGCAAAAAAACGAAATATTGATCCAAGTAGAAGACCTTCAAAAAGTCTTTGTCACTGAGGAAGTGGAGACCCACGCATTATCTGGTGTCCACCTGAAAATCCAAAAAGGGGAATACATTGCAATTGCGGGGCCTTCCGGCTGCGGTAAATCCACGCTGCTGTCCATTCTCGGACTGCTGGATTCGCCCACGCAAGGTAACTACAAGCTCAACGGCGACCACGTTGTTGAGCTATCCGCCTCCCAACGTGCCCGGATTCGCAATCGAGAAGTGGGTTTTATCTTTCAGAGCTTTAATTTGATTGGAGACCTAACTGTTTATGAGAATGTGGAACTGCCGCTGACTTACCAGAAGATGCCCAAGGCCAAACGCAAGGCTCGGGTCCATGCAGCACTGGAAAAGGTCTCCATGGCTCACCGTATGAAGCACTACCCGGCACAACTATCCGGCGGACAGCAGCAACGCGTAGCCGTAGCCCGCGCCATAGTGACTGAACCGTTCATTCTATTGGCTGATGAGCCGACCGGCAATCTGGATTCGGCCAACGGCGATATAGTCATGGAAATGTTAGCAGAGCTCCACCGTGCCGGTTCGACAATCTGCATGGTCACGCATGATCCGCGTTATGCCGCACAGGCTCAGCGAACGATTCATCTGTTCGATGGTCGCATTGTGGAGGATGAGTACACTCAGAAGGAAGCACTGTAATGGGGACAATACTACAGGATATTCGATATGGCTTGCGAATGCTGGTGAAAAGTCCGGGCTTTACTATCGTGGCCGTGTTGACGCTGGCGCTGGGCATTGGCGCGAACACCGCCATCTTCAGCGTGGTTAATACTGTGCTGTTACGGCCGTTGCCGTTTTATGATCCGGATCAACTGGTGAGGCTGTCAACCGTTTATGATGACGGAGGTACAGGGCCTGCATCGTACCCGGATTTTGAAGACTGGCATCATCAGTCTCAATCTTTTGAGTATCTTGCAGCCTATACATTTCAATCAAATGACTTCATTACCGGTGGCGAGCCAGAGAGACTCCAAGGAGCATGTGTGTCGCAAAGTTTCTTCCCGCTTTTGGGAGTGAACGCCTGCATTGGCCGGACATTCCTTGAAGGAGAAGATCAACCCGGTGCGGACAAGGTTGTAGTTCTTAGCTATAGGATATGGAAACGACACTTCGGAGAGAATCCGAATATCCTCGGCCGGACCGTTAGACTCGACGATGTGGGATATACTGTCGTGGGTGTACTGCCCTACGATTTTGAGCGTCCTCTTTTGAAAGGAACCGATTTTTGGATACCGCCCTCAGAGCGCCATCCGCGATATAGATATTCATATGAAGTGATTGGCCGTCTGAAACATGGCGTCACTCAAGCTCAAGCCACAGAGGAAATGAAGACAATCGCAACCCGGATCGCCCAAGATTATCCGGAATCACACAGCAATTTTGTTGGAGTGAAACTGGAGTCTCTGTCCAGCTATATTGTGGGAGATACCCATCTGTATCTGCTGGTGTTGCAGGGAGCCATTGCGTTCGTCCTACTGATTGCCTGTGCCAATGTAGCGAATCTCGTCCTGGCTCGGGCCACCACACGCGAGAAGGAGATTGCGGTTCGCCAAGCGTTAGGGGCGAGTACGTTCCGCGTTGCCCGACAAATGCTCACAGAGAGTCTGTTGCTGGCGTTAGTAGGCGGCGTAACCGGGGTATTGGTTGCCTTCTGTGCTATCGATATTCTGAAAACGCACGTCTTCTGGATTGTCCCGCGGGCAGATGAGATTGATATCGACCTTTGGGTTCTTGGCTTTGCGTTTCTGGCTTCAGTGGTGACGGGTCTTTTTTTCGGGATGGTCCCTGTAGTTCGTCTGCATCGCTCTATGCCTTATGTCTCACTCATGGAGCGATGGACAATGTCCGGAACCAAGAGCAAACTTAGCAACACACTCGTTGTGCTGGAATTCAGCGCTGCCCTTGTTTTGCTGATTGGAGCGGGATTGATGATCCGAACGTTTCACAAATTGGTGACGGTAAATACGGGCTTTAACTCAGCCAATTTATTGACCTTTAAGGTTTCACTTCCGCCTTCAAGGTATGCAAACGAATCGCAATGTCTTGTTTTCTGCCAACAAACCCTGACACGATTAACAGACCTGCGGGGTGTGAAGGGGGCAGCGATGAACGTAACAATGCCTTTTGGTGGCTTGTACAGTACCTCGAACATGACAGTATCCGGACGCCCTGAATCAGAGCAACCAAATCTTGATGCGTCCATACACTCTGTCACGCCCGGCTACTTTCGTACTCTTGGCATCCCGCTGCGCGGCGGACGGACATTCAACGAGCAGGACATTGCTCGAAGGTCCAGGTTCGTCATTATCAATGAAAAGCTGGCGCAAGTTTGCTGGCCTAATGAAAATCCGCTGGGCCAGCGATTAAAAATAGGCCGAGAAGCGCCCGGCGGTTCAAGAGTTGACTATGAGGTCATTGGCGTCGTGGGAAGTACTCTGCAGAGTGAGCTTACACAAGAGTTGGAACCAAGCATTTATTTTGCCTATTCAGTGCCCTTTTTTGACCGGAACTTAGGATTTGTCGTTCGGGCGGAAGCAGACCCTGAAGGCCTTGTCGCAGATGTCCGGAACATTATTCGGGAGCTGGATCCCAGCCTTGCCATCCTGCAAATAGGCACGATGCAGCAGAGCATTGCAGATTCCATCAGCCGACAACGTTTTTCCCTAATGTTCTTTTGTCTCTTTGCCGTTCTGGCGATGATCCTCGTGATAGTCGGCATCTACGGGGTTGTGTCTTATGTAGTTAGCCAACGCACACATGAAATCGGCATTCGTGTAGCGTTGGGCGCCCGGCAGCAGAACATTTTGTCCATGATCCTCAAACGGGGGTTGACATTATCGTTGGCTGGTTCAGCGATCGGCTTGGTGGGGGCCGTTGGTCTGACGCGTTTCTTGTCAAGCTGTCTCTATGGTGTCAGCCCGATGGATCCTGTGACGTTTGCGATTGTTCCTCTGCTGATAACAGGTGTAGCAATGCTGGCCTGCTATGTACCGGCCCGTCGGGCGGCCAAGGTCGATCCGATGGAGGCGCTGCGATATGAATGATAGGAACATGATATGATTAAACTAAAAAATATCGAAAAATGTTTTCAAACATGTGCAGGCATGCTTTATGCCCTGCGTCGAATCACTTTGGACATCGAAGATGGTGAGTTTGTCACTATCATGGGACCGTCGGCTGCGGGGAAATCAACGCTATTGAATATCCTGGGTATGCTCGACCACGACTGGGAAGGTGAATATTACCTCGACGACCAGGCCGTGCATACGCTTAAGCCTAAGCAGCGCATGGCTCTGAATCGGCAGTATGTGGGATTTGTATTTCAGGCCTTCAACCTGCTTGACAGTCTGACCGTGTACGACAACCTGGACGCACCACTATCTTACCGCAATGTAAAAGCCTCGGAGAGAGCTGCAATTGTGTGTGACACATTGGATCGCTTCGGCATCGTGGGTAAGAAAGACCTTTTCCCCAGTCAGCTCGCTGGCGGTCAGCAACAGCTCGTAGCTATCGCCAGAGCTGTAGTGGCCAGTCCCAAGCTGATATTAGCGGATGAGCCTACGGGCAATTTGCATTCAACGCAAGGCCAGGAAATCATGGAGCTATTTAAAAAACTAAATAGAGAAGGCACGACCATTATCCAGGTGACTCACTCCGACAAATATGCGGCCTACGGCAAGCGAATAATTAAGCTCAAAGACGGCTGGTTGGACAGCGAATTAAAGACAAGCCAATCGGCAGGAAAGGCATGATAAATTATGATCACTATTTGGCAGGATATTCGCTATGGAATCCGGATGGTATTGAAGATGTCTCGACCATATCTGATGTGCCGCTGGGTATTTACAGTATTGGTTGTATTAATCTTCACGGGATGTACCACTTCGAGTATCAAAGAGGAAACAACCAACAAAGCATTAAAAGATAAGCTGGCTAAGATTGATACCGTCCAGCTTGCAGAACATTCAGCTTCACCGCCGGTGACTGTCGAGCAGGCCACTGAACAGATTGCTAAACAAGTCACCGAACCAAATGAGGCACGCAAGACAGTGACATTGTCTATTGAACAGGTGCGTGCGTATGCTTTGGCGAACTATCTTGACCTGAAAGTCGAGCTTGTTAGCCCGTCGATTGCCCAAAGCGCGTTCGACGAGGAGCAGGCCAAATTTGAATCAACCTTCTTTGGATCGACAGGTATTCAACATGCTGAAGCAGTTGGAACAGGTGACGTATCAGAAACACGTGCATCTGAAGTGGGTATCGAGAAGCCTTTGCCGACCGGTGGCTCGATTCGTGTGGGCATGCCCTTCAGTGACGATGATTCCGACAGCGGCGGCCTGGCTGCTGCTTCAGCCAGCTTCTCTTATATTCAATCATTATTGCATGGTGCCGGCACACGAATCAACACCCAATTGATTCGTATCGCCGGTCACCAGTGGAACATCATCAGCGCCAGGACAAAACTGGCAGCGATTTACTTACTCGCAAATGCTGACATTGAATACTGGCGGCTATACGCGGCACGAAAGGAGCTTGATGTCCGTCGCGAGCAGTATAGGCTAGCGCAGAACCAGCTAAGTCACGCCAGAAAAAAGGTTGCTGCGGGTTCCGCCCCGAAGATCGAGATTGTGCGTGCTGAAGCAGGTCTTGCCAGCTGGCTTGAGGCCGTGATTAATGCTGAAACCGCTGTACAGAGCCGCATACGTGACCTCCAACGCATCATGAATCGTGATGACATACCTTTGGAGATAACCATGGATATTGTTACACTAACCGAGCCGAATCCACTTGGTCTGGAGCTGGACGAAAAGGCTCTGGCTGAACAGGCGCTGGCAAACCGCATGGACATGATCGAACTTGAACAGCTTCTGACCATCGACGATCTCAATATCGAGCTGGCCCGAAACGCAACCCTACCCGATCTCACACTTAACTACACATACACAGGACGAACCCAGGGCCGCAATATAGGCAGCGCCCTCGAAGACCTTACGGGCAACACCTTTGACGATCACTCAATCGGCCTATTTGCAGTTTTCCCGTTAGGCAATGAAGCAGCCAAGGCCCGCCTGCAAGGTGCCAGATTGACCAGGAGACAAGATTTGGCCAGGCGTGACAGGCTCCAGCAGCTCATTCGACAGGATGTTTATGAGGCGGTCAGTGAGCTTGACAAGAACTGGCGTCGCATCCTCGCTGCCGAGCAGGGCGTAACAGCCGCAGAACGCGACTATAAGGTTGAACAGTCACAGTTCCAGCTCGGCAGACGTACAAGCACCGACGTTTTGTCCGCTGTCACACGTCTTGCGGATGCACAACTGAGCAAGATTCGTGCTTTCGTCGATTACGAAATCGCCCAAATAAACCTGGCACGCGCAACAGGCACACTCTTAGGACATAAACAAATCCACTTGTCATTAGCCTGCGTAAAGACAGATTGATGTAAGAAAGTTTCAACTGACTAAATAAAACTCCCATTTTCAAATTCTAAAGTTTTTGATAACCGGTGATGGATAGTTAGTAATTGAAAATTGGTAATTGGTTATACATTTACCAGACATTTTGTCGGCATGGGGCTGTGCTGCTCGACTGTTCGTATCGTAAGATGTGCGAGGCAACAGCGCATAAGTTATGAAGAAAATTGAAGCAACAGCTATTCGTACACGCCAACTCGAAAAGGAACAAACAGTAAGTGGTTTCAAGAACTGAACTTGCAAATGGGCAGGGGCGGAATTGAACCGCCGACACACGGATTTTCAGTCCGTTGCTCTACCGACTGAGCTACCTACCCATAACTTGGTTTGATACTAACAGGTTCATATTTATACTGTCAAGTCCTTATGCGGCAAAAACAGCCAAAAACGCACACCGATCTCAATTTAGTGTCAATTGTCTTGAGGTTAAGCCAAAGTATTATTCAACAATTCACCTGCTATGACAAAGCCTTCGGACCGCGCGGTAAGATAATATTTTTTCGTTGTCGATATATTGAAATGCTCCGCAAGTGTCTGAACTATTTGGATTGACAACCTTTCAGCCTAAATGGCTGGTCAGTAAAAGTGCAGGTCTGTAATCAATTAGTGCGTTTCTTAGTAGTCCTTAAAGCCTCTCATCCATTGCGGCCAGTCTGTAGGTACAACGCCGCCAGCAATGGTCCAGGAGCCAGCTATGTCGTACTCACGATGCCACTTTAGTGTCCAGAGCTCCTTGAGACCAATTTTTCTGGAACTCCAATCCATAAAAAGGACGTTGACATGCCCAATATGCCGATTGATACATGAAAACTGCATCTGATTAGAACGATCACCATCATATGCGGGAGGCCCATCTGCCTCAGTTGGATTAATAGCAACATACATACAACCCAAAAACACTGGGATTTTATCTGCACCTTTTACACCAGTCTGCCTCCAGAATTGTGGTTCTGTTTTATTAAGAACATATCGACTCAAAGCGTAACTGCCAAAAACCCCTCCCTTCGGAACCCAGTCACCTCCCCAACCCCAATCTGTGTCCGTTGGTCCTCCCTTTGTGCCCCAGGTACCAAACGGGCCCCAGTTATTGTTAGGATTCTTGGCAGCCGGGCAGCATCGCATCATTGGGTCATTATAATATGGCTGATAGAATTGTGGCCACATCTTTTCATAGTTAGTGCCGAATTCCCTTGTATGGAAATAGCCGTTGTTGTCGGTGGTGTACATCGAAAATATAAGTCCCCATTGGCGTAGTCTTGATATACAAGCGACTGCCGCTGCCTGTTTTTTTACCCGTTGTATTGCCGGCATAAGTATTGACATTAATAACGCAATAATGGCTATTACTACTAAAAGCTCTATTAATGTAAAACCTGTTAGAGGCAACCTTCGATTCCTGGGATGCTTACCTTTGTTTCTAATTTCTAACTGGGTTAATCTAATTCGCTTGTTCATAATGATTTTACTCGATTGAATATTTTTATTGAAATTGTTGTTTATGCGGCCAGGAGTATTTTTCAAACCTGCCGAACTCCATTTGTGATGTATCTGTTTCGTCTTCACCCAAAGCTGAACGCACCTCATCAACATGAGCATCTACAAATACAGCGTTGATTGTGCCTTGATTTAATTTTCCAGTTGAAGTGCTGTGGAAGGTGCCGAACCAGTCGCGTCCATCACCGCATAAAGCATTGTCGTTTAGTACACGGATGCAGCCAGGCCTGGTCCACATATTCTCCTCGGCGAAGAAGAACACCTTATCTTTGCTTCTGGTTATTTCCGTGAGTTTATAAATCCCACCGCGTCCATTTGAGTCTGTTTCGCCCGAGCCGGAAGCGTCACCGCTCTTCGAGCCTAAGTAAGCATTCATGCTGTAACTGTATTGCGGTATAATAGGTATGGAATCATCGTGTTCAGGATGCCCTTCACCCAGGTACTTAGACAGAATTTTGAACGCTGGACATATGTGAACTTTCGTATTCTTCAGGTATGGCCAGAATGGGCCATCAGGTGGAAATCTCGGGTCGTGCCACCTGCAAAAGCGTGGGTAATTGGCATAGGGGGACTCTGTCCCCATAAGAGACGTCCATGCGGATGGATATCGGCCATCATTATCATCTAAGTACATAGACTGTGCGATCCCATATTGACGAAGGTTGGCTCTGCAAGACATTTCTCTTGCCTGCTCCTTTACACGCTGTAGCGCCGGCATTAAGATCGCCATCAATAATGCAATAATGGCTATTACTACTAAAAGCTCTATTAATGTAAATCCCGTTAGAAATCTTCGGTTTTCCTGAGCAGGAATGTTGATTTCTAACGGGGTAAAACCTTTCCGTGTCCTCATGATTACGTTCCTCAGTGAGTCTACCCCGCACCAATTGAACCTGCTAAGAGCTTCTAATCGAAAACTTGATTGCCATTTATATCGTAAAACAATTGATGCGGGGCAGCGGTTTATTATTTAGATTCCTGTTTTTTTGGCCAGGCATATTTCTCGTTCTTGCCGTCTAACTCCATTTCTGAAGTATCATCTGGGTCTTTACCCAGAGCCGAACGCACCTCATCGACATGAGAATCTACAAACACTGCATTGCAGGTGCCGCTATCTAAATCACCACTTGCGGTACTATGAAATGTGCCAAACCAATCTCTGCCATCACCACATAGAGCATTGTCGTTTAGCACGTTATTGCAACCTGGCCGCAGCCATATATTCTCCTCGGCAAAGAAAAACACCTTATCTTTGCTTCTGGTTATATCAGTGAACTTCAGATTCAGATAGAAATTCATGCTGTAACTGTATTGAGGAATAATGGGTATATCTGGGTCATGACCCGGATGTATTGGTCCTTGACTTTTGGATAAAATCTTGAAAGAAGGACATATATGAACCTTTGCATTTTTCAAGTATGGCCAAAACGGGCCGTCGGGCGGAAATCTCGGGTCGTGCCAGCGGCAGTAACGGGGGTATCCAGAATAAGGTTCCTCTGTCCCCATAAGAGAGGTCCATGGGTCTGGATACCGGTATTCATTATCGTCTAAGTAAAGGGACTGTGCTATCCCATATTGACGAAGATTGGCTCTGCAAGCCATTTCTCTTGCCTGCTCCTTTACACGCTGTAGCGCTGGCATTAGAATCGCCATTAATATCGCGATGATAGCTATCACAACCAAAAGCTCGATTAATGTAAAACCCGTTAGAAGCAATCCTCGATTCTTGGTATGCTTACCTTTGTTTCTAATTTCTAACGGGTTAAACGCTGTTAGAAATATTCGGTTTTTCCTATTTAGAATTCTAATTTTTAATGAGACAAATCTCTTCATAATGATGTCCCTTTCGTTTTTTGACCTTTGATTACATTATTATGTATACGCAAACCCAGTAATCTATTTTTTATTATCGCAATAAAGCTTTTTAAATGGAACCTCATTTTGGCTAAATAAATCGTCATTTTGTGCAATTCCACACTAATTGCTCATCGCCAGGACAACCAGATTTATTATCAGCTGGAACATATGTTACCAGTTCAATTAGTGTGTCGTAATTAACTTGGAGAATGGTACTTACGGTAGTCAAATGGGTTAACCGCAATAGTGAGAGATCAAGACTGGATGCTCGATGCTTGGTGGGCATTGAGTATAGAGAATCAAACATCGAGTTATTCTTTCTTTAAGGAAATTTTCTTGATATGTGTAGAAAACTAATTTATTTTCTTTTGTCAATATGAACGGTTGTTGTGGTGGTGCCTTGATGATTTAGGTATAGGTGACTACGAGCCATGAGTAAGAGTCGCAAAGTTATACTTATGATGGAGACTTCGCGGACGTATGGACGGTCCATTCTGCGCGGCATAGCGCAATATTCTCGTAATTATGGGCCCTGGATATTTTTCAAAAAGGCCCCATTCTACTGGAGAACCGGCGGTGGAAAAATCACTTTGGATGAAATATTCAAGATGGGTGCCGATGGTTTAATTCTGCGTGAACAACGTACACGACAGCAGACTGAGAAGATTCTTGCTCTGGGGCTTCCTACAGTTGTTTCTCCGTACACTAAGCTATTTCCGGATTTGCCTAACATTGTAACCGATGACACGGCCATAGGGAGAATGGCCGCTGAGTATCTTTTACATCGAGGTTTCAAGCAATTTGCATATTGCGGATTCGGGCAAATGTATTATTGGTCTCGCGAAAGGGGAAAGAGCTTTAGCCGGAGAATTGCTGAAGCTGGTTTTGAAACACAATACTACGAATACGAGCTGAATAAATCAAGTGCCCAACGTTCATGGGAGAAAGAGTTGGATGCCATCACGGCCTGGCTTAAACAATTGCCAAAACCAATCGGCTTGATGGCTTGTAATGACGATCAAGGCCAGCACGTTCTCGAGGCCTGCAAGATTGCGGGCCTTCATGTGCCGGAGCAGGTTGCAATTATAGGATTGGGCAATGATGACCTAATCTGTGATTTAGTCAGCCCGCCTCTTTCAAGCATAGCCGTAAGTGCGGAAAAAGCAGGTTATGAGGCCGCTGGGGCGTTGGATAAAATAATGGCGGGCAAAAAAGTGACAAATCAGAAAATTGTTGTCCGGCCTACCCATGTTGTGACCAGACAATCGACCAACGTCTTTGCAGTTACTGACCGCGACGTTTTGATGGCATTGCATTTTATCCATCGACGTGCCAGGAAAGAAGCAATTCAGGTCGATGATGTGCTGCGCGCGGTTTCCTTGTCCCGTCGCAGCCTATATAGTCGGTTTTCCCAGATACTCGGCCGATCGGTACACGAAGAAATCAAGCATGTTAGGGTGGACCAGCTTGCTCAGTTGCTGGTGAGCACAAACGTGCCTATATCTCACATCGCCTCGACTCTGGGCTACTCAGACATCAAAAACATAGCTCGGTACTTCAAGCAACTAAAAGGGATGACACCGCTTGAATACCGTAGATGCCATTCTCTAAGTTAATCCAGCTACGGCTCGGTCTTCGCCGAGATGAGTTAAAAAACCGCACAAAAATTGTCTGCCAACGATTTAGCAATCTTCCTGGTGGTTGGATGTATTTGTATATGTTCAATTAGCGCGGATTGCACAAAATGATGATTTTTTTATCCAAAATGAGGTTCTCTCGGAGTTGTTTTATTTATATTATATAAACAAGAGGTTTTGTGTGGACGATATTTACCATGCACCAAGTGTTTGAAGGCTTTAGATCCAAAGGGCGGAGAAGCTGGTACTTTAGCGATAGTTTCAATTGGTGCAGGATCGAAGGCAAGGGTGTTTTGGTGTGTGGCCAAAGCATGTTGATCAGCTTTTTTAACTTTTTGGGAGGAGAGGTAATTTGTGTAGAAAACTGGTTTGCTTTGTAGTTTTTAATGTTTCATTTCTGATCATGCAATTGTCGGCTTTTTTAAGGAGGTAGAATCATGATAAAAAAAATCCCTATAAGATTGTTGTTTGTACTGTTTGTTGTGATGTGTGGCAGTATCAGCCTAAAAGCAGCAGACGAGATTTATTATCCAATCCTAAAGCTGGATATTAACAACAGAGACACCGCTGCAGAGACAGAGCCTAACTTTATTTCTTTTACCCTCGCTGACAGCGGCTCGGTGGTAGATGGTATCAGAGTTGAATTTACTGCCGGTACTCTTGATTCACGACGACGCGCTGCGCCAACCGGAATACCGTTTGAGCAGATTTATCAAGATTTTGTATTTTCACGACCCGGTGGAATGACGATTACATTATCGGGACTTGTGCCTAATCAAATCTACGAGATAACCGTTTATGCGTATGATACAGGTAGTGCAGGCGATCGTATCGCAGACTGGATAGCCAATGGAGATTTTATTTTCACGACTTCGTTCAATGGTGGGCAAGGACCTACGTCTGCATACTCTCACGCTTTTTGGGGACTGACAACCCCAGATAGCACCGGTACAATCGTTCTGGAATGTACAGCTAATCCGAACACTACTGAACTATCGGGCGCGAGTAATCCCTTTGGTTTCATTAATGGCTTAGAGATCTATTCGCTTATTCCGGTAAAGATTGCTCGTCGTCCCAGGCCGGTCGATGATGCACTTCTTTCTGGTACAACTGTGAACCTTAGCTGGTTGAAGGGTGGTTATGCCGTCGCGCATGATGTGTATTTAGGCGACAATTTTGACGATGTAAATGCTGCCACTAACAGTGGTCCAATGGGGCCTGGTGAAATTTACAAAGCACATGTGGATGATGCCAATAGTTATACGGTCAACGACCTTATTCCAGGCACGACCTATTATTGGCGGGTCGATGAGGTAAATAGTCAGTATCCCGACAGTCCATGGAAAGGCGATATTTGGAGCTTTACGATCTCCTCAAAATCTGCCTACCAGCCCATTCCAGTCGATAGTTCCTTGTTTGTTGATCCAAATGTAACATTGAGCTGGGCAGCAGGCACAGGTGCGCAGTCGCATCATGTGTATTTAGGCGATAATCTCCAGGATGTGCAGGCCGGCACAGGCGGCACAGATAAAGGGACTGTTACAGAACCGAATTATAGTCCTCCTGGTCTGCTCGAACGTGAGAAGACTTATTATTGGCGGGTAGACGAGTTAGATGGCGTAGACACACATACAGGTGATATCTGGAGCTTCACCACCACACTTGAAGGCTTAGGTATGGTTGTCTTTGATATATGGGAAGGTATTGCCGGCTCTGATTTGAACGACCTCACTACAAATGGAAATTATCCGGACAATCCAACCCGGAGCGAAGAGATAACCTTGTTCAGCGTTGGGACGGAGCCCGGAGGGAGCTACGATGATAACTACGGTGGCCGAATTCATGGTTGGCTCTATGTGCCGATGACCGGTGACTATACGTTCTTTTTCACCAGTGCTGACCAAGGGCAATTGTGGCTGAGCACCAATGACGACCCCACCAATGTACAACTGCTTGCTGCTGAACCTGTCTGGGGCTGGTTCGACGCTTTTAATCGGAAGTCCGATCCTGTCCCATTGATAAGAGGTAACAGATACTACATCATGGCGATATGGAAGGAAAACGCCGATTGGGACCACTGCCAGGTGGCCTGGCGAGGTCCCGGCATTCCAAACATGGAGATTATTCAGGGCAGTTACATGTCGCCATACAATCCCGTGAATGCCTATGGTCCAAATCCCGAAGATGGCAGTACCTATATTAATCAGACACCCATACTTCACTGGAATCCTGGGAAATATGCTGCTTCGCATAACGTGTACTTCGGCTCGGATCCAAACTCTCTGAATCTGATAGCGACAACACAAGCAGGACAAGAGAAATATGGACCCTTAGCACCACCGCTTGATGTGAACCAGACTTACTACTGGCGGGTTGATGAGGTCAATAACCTTAGCCCCGACAGCCCGTGGCCAGGAAGTGTCTGGAGCTTTACGACAGCAGACTATATTGTTGTGGATGACTTTGAAGACTATAACGACTTCGCACCTGACAGGATATTTGATGTGTGGGGAGATTACTTCGTTAATAATACCGGTATGACTGTGGGGCATTTTGATCCTCCGTTTGCCGAGAGGACTATAATTAACCGTGGCTCTCAAGCCATGTACATGAGTTATGACAACGATGGTACTGTAAATGAGGGCACAAACTACGAACAGACCGGAACATTGCTTTATTCCGAAGCCGAACGACAGTGGGCGGATGCACAGGATTGGACCGCAAAGGGTGCTACCTCTTTAGCGATATGGTTCAGAGGCATACTGGCATCTGACGGCAGCTTTACAGAAGGTCCACCAAT